>JAXDPG010000087.1:0-3195 GCA_034668485.1 Sphingomonadales bacterium | reverse complement strand
GCCCGCGACGCGCTGCGCGCCGACCCCTATGGCGGGCTGAGCTTCGGCCCTGCGGCCAAGCCGATCCTCAGGGGCGAGCAGCGGCTCGAGCTGGTCCTGCCCCCCGCCCGCCGTCCGCGCCGGCGCCGCGAGCGGACCGAATTCGCCCACGATCATTTGTTCGAGGCGCTGCGCGCGCGCCGCCGCGACCTGGCGAAGGATGCCGGAGTGCCGCCCTACGTCATCTTCCACGACAGCACCCTGCGCGAGATGGCGGAGCTGAGGCCCGAGACGCTCAATGCCTTGTCGCGAGTTGCCGGCGTCGGCCAGGCCAAGCTCGAACGCTATGGCGAGGCGTTCGTCGAGATCGTGCGCGGATTCGCCGCGTGAGCACGGCGCCGCGCCAGGGCAGTTTCGGGCATCCGATCCGGCGCCTCGACGACCAGACGTTCGTCGCCCGCCGCCAGATCGGCGCCGCCGACATCCCGGCCGTCGCCGGCGCCGGCATCCGCCTCATCGTCAACAACCGCCCCGACGGCGAGGAGCCGGGCCAGCCTTTCTCAGCCGAGATCGAGGCGGCCGCCCGCGCGGCCGGCCTCGGCTATCGCCACATCCCGGTGGCGAAAGGCTTTTCCGCCTGGCAGGTCGAGGCGATGGCCGACGCGCTGGAGCGCGGCCCGGTGCTGGCCTTCTGCCGCTCGGGCACCCGCTCGACCCATTTGTGGGCGCTGGCCCGGGCCTCGCGCGGCGCCGAAGCGCCGGCCCTGATCGACCAGGCCGCCGAGGCGGGCTACGATCTCAGCGAGCTCGCCGACTGGCTCACGCGCTGAGGCAGCGGCGGGCGGGGGCGAGATCGTCCTCGTCGACCATCAGCCGCACCGGCACCACGCCGTCGTGGCCGCCCCAGTTCATCTCGGTATCGAAGAGTACGCTCTCGATCCCCTCGGCGGCGAGGCGCGCCCGGGCCAGTCCGCCCTCGACGCCGTTGTAGAAACGGGCGGCCTCGACCAGAGCCATCAGAAGGGCGTCACGTCGCCGGCCTCGATCTCGGCCGGGCGCGGCGGCCGGCCGAGGATCGCGTTGCGGTGGGGGAAGCGGCCGAAGCGCTCGATGACGTCATGATGCTTCCTGGCATAGCCGAGCTGATAATCGTCGCCGAGCGCGGTGAACAAGGCGAGCGAGTGTTTCTGCTCCCCCAGATCCTCGCTGTGCTGGAACGGCATGTAGAGGAAGCCGCGTTCGGCCGGGCTTAGCGCAGCATCGAGGCCCCGATCGACCGCGCCCTTCGCCACGGCCAGAGCGAGCGGGTCGGTCGAATATTGGTCGGCATGGCCGCGCAGCATGTTGCGCGGGAACTGGTCGAACAGGATGACGGCGGCGACCGAGTCGCGGGGATTGCCGAGGAAGGCTTCCGGCACATTCTCCCGCTCCTTTTCCCAGAGCGGGAGGAAAAGTTCCCGGATCTCCGCATCGAGCGCCGGATCGGCCGTCCACCATTGCTTCTCGTCGAGGCCGAACCAGAAGCCGAGGACCTCCCCCTGCCAGGCCATCAGGCCGCCGTGCCGCCGACGGTCAGGCCCTCGATCAGGAGGGTCGGCTGGCCGACTCCGGCGGGGACCGACTGGCCGCCCTTGCCGCAGATGCCGACGCCTTCATCGAGCGCCATGTCGTTGCCGATCGCCGCCACCCTGGTGAGCACGGTCGGACCGTCGCCGATCAGGGTCGCGCCCTTCAGCGGCGCTCCCAGGCGGCCGTTCTCGATCCGATAGGCCTCGGTGCAGGAGAAGACGAACTTGCCGCTGGTGATGTCGACCTGGCCGCCGCCGAAGCTCTTCGCATAGATGCCGTTCTTCGCCCGGGCCAGGATCTCGCCCGGATCCTCGCGGCCGCCGAGCATGAAGGTGTTGGTCATGCGCGGCATCGGCGCGTGGGCGAAGCTCTCGCGGCGGCCGTTGCCGGTCGGCGCGACGCCCATCAGCCGGGCGTTGAGGCGATCCTGGATATAGCCCTTGAGGATGCCGCCCTCGATGAGGGTGGTGCACTGGGTCGGAGTGCCCTCGTCGTCGATCGAGAGCGAGCCGCGGCGGTCGGCGATCGAGCCGTCGTCGACCACGGTCACCCCGGGCGCGGCCACGCGCTCGCCGATCCGCCCCGAGAAAGCGGAAGTGCCCTTGCGGTTGAAGTCGCCCTCGAGGCCGTGGCCGATCGCCTCGTGCAGAAGCACGCCCGGCCAGCCGGGCCCGAGCACGACAATCATCTCGCCCGCGGGCGCCGCGACCGATTCGAGGTTGACCAGCGCCTGGGCCAGCGCGACGTCGATCGCTCGGCTCCACACCGCCTCGTCGAACAGATCGTCGTAGAGATGGCGGCCGCCCTGGCCGTGATAGCCGGTCTCGCGCCGCCCGTTCTGCTCGACGACGATCTGGACGTTGAGCCGGACGAGAGGCCGAACGTCGTGGGCGACGAAGCCGTCCGGCCGAACGATCTCGACCACCGACCAGCTTCCCGCCAGCCCCACCGAGACCTGGACGACGCGCGGATCGCGCGCCCGCGCCGCGGCGTCGACCTGCTGGCAGAGCGCGACCTTCCTGGCGAACGGGACGAGGCTGAGCGGATCGGCATCGGTATAGAGGGTCGCGTTGGTCCGCCGCGGCGGCGCCGGCCGGGCGCCCGTCGCCGGATCGAGCACCGCCATCGTCTCGGCGGCGCGGCGGATGGCGGCTTCCGAAAGCTCGTTGGCGTGGGCGAAGGCGGTGGTCTCGCCCGAGACTCCGCGCAGGCCGAAGCCGGCCGAGGTGTTGAAGTCCGCGGTCTTCAGCCGCCCGTCGTCGAAGCCGAAGCTCTCCGAGGCCGTATATTGGAGATAGAGCTCGCCGTCGTCGCAGCGCCTGAGCGCGTCGGCGGTGAGGCCGAGCGCGGCTTCGGGGGTGAGCGCGTCGCTGCGGTAGAGGAAGCGGCGGGGATCGGTGTAGGTCATGGAGGGGATATAGGGCGGCGGTCTTTCAACGTCACCCCAGCGACGGCTGGGGCGACGAGCGGTCATTCCGGCTTCGGCAGCTTCCTGTCCGCCTGGCATTGCCTCAGCGGCTTCGGCACCGCGTCCGAAACCTTCGTCACCCGCCCGCCGGCGTCGGCGGTAATGGTCATGCAGGCGCAGCCATAGCCGTAATGGCCGTTGGTCTCGACCCAGCCGGCCGTGCTCATGTCGGGCATATC
>JAXDPG010000086.1:0-3365 GCA_034668485.1 Sphingomonadales bacterium | reverse complement strand
GAGGGGAGGGACTATTGAGAACCAATCTTCCGCGTCGGCGTAGAAGGCGTCGCGCACGGCCTTCTCGCCGATTCGGTCGAGCGCGTCGGCGACGAAGGCGCGGGTCAGCAGCCCCTTGGCTTCGTCGGGCGCGATGCCGCGGCTTTCGAGATAGAAGAGCGCGGCCCGGTCGAGCTCGCCGACGGTGGCGCCGTGCGCGCATTTGACGTCGTCGGCGAAGATTTCGAGCTCGGGCTTGGCGTTGATCGTCGCGGCGCGGGAGAGGAGCAGGCCCTTCAACGACTGCTCGCCGTCGGTCTTCTGGGCGTCGCGGGCGACTTCGACCCGGGCCGCGACCGAGCAGATGCCGCGATCGTCGGCGACCGAGCGCCAGACCTGGCGGCTGGTGCCGCCGGGCGCCGAGTGGCGGACGACGAGATTGGCGTCATGACGCTGCCGCTCGCGGGCGAGCAGCGCTCCGCCCGCCTCGGCAAAGGCGCCCTCGCCGGCCAGCACGATCTCGCCGTCGAGCCGGGTGTCGGCGCCGCCGGCGGCGAGGGTGGTGAGGACCAGGCTGGAGCCCTCGCCCAGCTCGGCGCGATCGGTGAGGCTGACGAAGCCGCCGGCCGAGAGGATCCGGCGGGCGAGCATCAGCCGGGCGTGGGGGGCAAGGGCGATTCGGGTCAGGCGGTTGGTCCAGCCCTCGCCGACGAAGGTCTCGACGATGGAGGCCTGGGCGTCGGCGTCGAGCGCGATCGCGCCGGGCAGATGATCCGCTCCCCCGGTCGACACATGGACGATCTGGACGAGCCCGCACGGTGCGTGGTCGTGGCCGAGCCGCAGCCGCCAGCCCTCACGGCCGACCAGCCGGGCAAGCGCATGATCGCCCGCTTCGGCTTCGACCGGTCCCGTTTCGAGCGGGCCAAGGCGGCTGTGCGACGCGTCGAGCCGCCCGTCGAGGAACATCAGGCGCGGACCGTCGCAGTCGAGCCACGGCAGCGCTTCGGGAGCCGCTCCCGACGCCGGGCGCTCGGCCAGGTCCGGAAGCGCCGAAAGGTCGCTCCAGCGCCAGCCTTCGGCCTTCGGCGAGGGAAGGTCGAGCTTCATCACAGACCCTGCACCCGCGGAAGTTTCATAAGGTTCAGCTCCATAGGAGCCGAAAAACTTTCCCCGTCATGCCGGACTTGATCCGGCATCCACCTTCCTTCGCGAGTCCGGGACACGAAGAAGATGGACCCGGGATCAAGTCCCGGGTGACGGGGGAGCGAATGCAATTCGCCGGTCACGCCGCCATCTCCCCATAGCCTTCGCGCTCGAGCTGGTGGGCGAGCTCAGGGCCGCCCGAGCGGACGATGCGCCCCTCGGCGAGGACGTGGACGAAGTCCGGGACGACGAGGTCGAGAAGGCGCTGGTAATGGGTGATCAGGAGCACCGCCTTGTCGGGCCCCCCGGGTTTTTGGCGCATGATCCGGTTGATGCCGTCGGCGACGACCCGGAGCGCATCGATGTCGAGCCCGGAATCGGTCTCGTCGAGCACCGCCAGCCTGGGGTCGATGATCCCCATCTGGACCATTTCGTTGCGCTTCTTCTCGCCGCCCGAGAAGCCGACGTTCACGCCCCGCTTCATCATGTCCATCGACATGCCGAGCGCATCGCCCTGCTCGCGCGTCAGGCGAAGGAAATCGCCCGCCGAAATCTCGGTTTCGCCGCGCGCCCGGCGCTGGGCATTGAGGGCGGTGCGCAGGAACTGGACGTTGGAGACTCCGGGTATCTCGACCGGATATTGGAAACCGAGGAAGAGGCCCGCCGCGGCGCGTTCGTCGGGCGCCATGTCGAGCAGGTCGCGGCCGTCGAGGGTGACCGAGCCTTCGGTCACCTCGTAGCCGGGCCGCCCGCCGAGCACGTAGGCGAGCGTCGACTTGCCGGCGCCGTTCGGGCCCATGATCGCGTGCACCTCGCCGGCGTTCACGGCGAGGGTAAGGCCCTTGAGGATCGGCTTATCGGCGACCGTGGCGTGGAGGTTCTCAATTCGAAGCATCGGTTCTCAATTCAGAAATGATTCGGCGCACCTCGGCCTCGTTGCCCGGCGGCCAGGCTTGCGTGAGGAGGCGTTGCCGGTAAGGCTCGAGCTCAGCTTCGGCGGGGACAGAGGTAAAGTCGTCCCACTCCCATTCGCCGCATCCCGGCGCATCGCCGATGAACCGATCAAGCATGCCGGCAAGCTCCGCCCGGGTCATCCGAGCCTCCCGTCGAGCCAGGCCTGCAGCTTGTCTTCGAAGGCCGCGACCTGCGATTCCGCCTCCAGCTTCATCTGCGCGCGCAGCCTGCGCGCCTGGCGCTCCGTTCTGGCCGTCGCCGCCCATCCGAAGCTGACATGCTCGCGGACCCCCGCGACCAGCCGGGATCGCGAACGGGCACAGGCGGCGCGGCCGATTTCGGCCATCGTCGCGGCGGGCCGCTTGGCGTGCCCGGCCGCGACACAGTCGCGATAGGCGATCGACCGCGCTTCGGCGGCATAGAGGACCGGTCCCGGCGACGCCGAGGCCGCGGCGAGAAGAAGCCATGCGATCATCCCACGCTCCCCTCGAGGCTGATGCCGAGCAATTTCTGCGCCTCGACGGCGAACTCCATCGGCAGCTGCTTCAGCACCTCGCGGGCGAAGCCGTTGACGATGAGGGCGACGCCGTCCTCCTGGGATAGGCCGCGCTGCATCGCGTAGAAGAGCTGGTCGTCGCTGATCTTGGAGGTCGTCGCCTCGTGCTCGATCTGGGCGGTCGGGTTGCGCACCTCGATGTAAGGCACCGTGTGGGCGCCGCATTTGTCGCCGAGCAGGAGCGAGTCGCACTGGGTGTGGTTGCGGACGTTCTCGGCATTGGCGAGGACCCGGACCAGGCCCCGATAGGTGTTGTTCGAGCGGCCGGCGCTGATCCCCTTGGAGACGATGGTCGAGCGGCTGTTCGCGCCGATGTGGATCATCTTGGTGCCGGTATCGGCCTGCTGGCGGTTGTTGGTCAAAGCGACCGAGTAGAATTCGCCGACGCTCGACTCGCCCTGGAGGATGCAGGAGGGGTATTTCCAGGTGATGGCGGAGCCGGTCTCGACCTGGGTCCAGCTGATCTTCGAGCGGGCGCCGCGGCAGGCGCCGCGCTTGGTGACGAAATTGTAGATGCCGCCTTTGCCCTCGGCATCGCCCGGATACCAGTTCTGCACGGTCGAATATTTGATCTCGGCGTCGTCGAGCGCGACCAGCTCGACGACGGCGGCGTGGAGCTGGTTCTCGTCGCGCATCGGCGCGGTGCAGCCTTCGAGATAGCTGACCGTGGCGCCTTCGTCGGCGATGATCAGCGTCCGCTCGAACTGCCCGGTGCCGGCGCTGTTGATCCGAA
>JAXDPG010000085.1:0-3278 GCA_034668485.1 Sphingomonadales bacterium | reverse complement strand
CGCCGGCGGCGCGGGCTTCGGCCGCCGCGCGCGCCGCGACGGCGAGGCCGGCGATTCTCGCTTCGGCCGCCGCGGCCCGTTCGAAGAGCAACGCGACCCCGCATCCGCCGAGGCCACCGCCATGCGTCTGGCTTGTCATCGCGCTCCTTTTAGAACTTCGGAACCGGTGAAGACGAGCGGAATGTTGCTAGCCGGCGAGGCGCTCCGCGAGAAAGGCGGCGATGCGCTCGGCCCGAGCGTCCCAGCTCAGCGTGGCGGCGGTCTTCGCCGCCTGCTCGGCGAGCCGGGCCGCCAGCGGAGCGTCGGCGAGGATCCGGTCCAGCGCCGCCGCCGCCGCCTCGGGACGATCGGGCGGGACGAGCAGGGCATTCTCGCCGTCCTTCAGCAGCTCGGCGGTGTCCGGCGTGGCGGGAGCGAGGATGGGGCGGGCGGCGGCGAGGTAGAAGAAGGTCTTCATCGGCAGGACGCAGGTGCCGTGGCGTTCGAGCGGCGCGGCCGAGGCCGGGATGAGGAGGAGATCGGCCGCGTAGAGATAGGGAGCGAGTCGGCCGGGCGGCTGCCAGGCCACGATCGCCACGTTCGGCCGCGGCGCGGCATCCGACTCGATCGCGCCGTCGCCCTCGGAGCCGACCAGCAGGAACAGGGTTTCGGGGCGAAGGTCGGCAAGGGCGAGCAGCTGGTCGAGCCCTTTGCGCCGGTTGATCCGGCCGGCATAGACCGCGATCGGGCGGGCCGCGGGGAGGCCGAGCGCCGCCCGCGCCTCGGCCCTGGCCAGCCGCGGCTTGAGCCATTGCGGATCGACGCCGTTATGGGCGACCAGCAGCTTCTCCTCCGGCACCCCGGCCCGGGCATAGCTTCGCGCCGCAAAGGCCGAGTGGAGGACGTAGCCGAGACAGGCGCGCCGGCCCGCGGTGCGGCGGACGAACGGGCGCAGCCAGGGCCAGTCGTCGGGCCAGGGCCGGTAGAGATCGGTGGCGAAGGGGAGGGGGTAGGGCCCGGGCCAGGCCAGCATCACCGGGACCCGCGAATAGACCAGATCGGCACCGGCGAGCGCCGGATCGCCGAGCACCTGCCGCATCCACAGGGTCGAGCGGACCGCATGCTCGCCGGCCCAGCGGCTCGGCCGCTGGACGAGGCCGAAATCGCCGCGGACTCCGAACCAGGCGCGCACCGCCTCCGCGTCCAGGGGCCGGTCGGCGGGGCCGCGGGGCAGGATCAGGGTGACGTCGACGCCGAGCCGGGCGAGCGCGGCGACGGTGCCCATCGTCTGCTCCTGGCTGGCCTCGCGGCCGAGCCGCGACCACAAAACGGGGTAGGCGAGGCGCATCGTCACCCGCTTCGGCCGGTTAGGTGGTCGTAATAGCCCTCGAGCCGTTCGGTCTGCCGGGCGAGGTCGAACCGGTCCAGGGCGCGCAGGCGCGCCGCTCCGGCCATCGACTCCCGCATCCGGGGGCTGGCGAGCAGGAGCGCCAGGTTGCGGGCGAGGAGAGCCACGTCCCGCTCCGGGCCGAGCAGCCCGGTCTCGCCCTCGGAGACGGCTTCGGGAAGGCCGGAATGACGGGTCGCGACCACCGGCAGGCCGGCTGCCGCGGCTTCGCACACGACCGTCGGCAGGCCCTCGGAATCGCCGTCGCGGGCGGTGACGCTCGGCGCGGCGAGAAGCCAGGCGCGCTGCATCCAGCCCAGCACCTCGGCCGGCGGCAGCGCGCCCGTGAAACGCACCCTCGCCTCGAGCCCTAGGCTTCGGGCCCGGCGCTCGAGCGAGGCCCTGAGCGGGCCGTCCCCGACGATCGCGAGCGTCGCGCCTTCCGTGCGTGCGACCGCGTCGACCAGGGCGGCGGTGCCCTTCTTCTCGACCAGCCTCCCGACATGGAGGATGAGTCCCGGCTCGGGCGGCGCTCCGGACGGGCGGAAGAAGCCGGTGTCGACGCCGTTGGGATGGGCGATCACCCGCCCGGCGGGGTAGCCGGCGGCCAGAGCGCGGCGGCGCACCGCCTCCGACACCGCGAGGAACAGGCCGCCGCGCTCGATCAGCCGGCGTTGGAGCAGGGCGTAGCGCATCCAGGACAGGCGGCCCGAACTGAGCATCCGGGCGCGCGTGCGGCTCACCTCATGCCCGTGGAGGGTGGTGACGAGCGGCACTCCGAGCGCTTCCGCGAGGGGCAGGGCGAGCAGGCCGTCGGTGCCGAAATGGGCGTGGACCAGGGCCGGCGCCTGCGCCCTCAGCCTCGCCGCGGCCCCGCCCGCCCGGCCCAGCAGGGTCAGAGCGAGCCGCTCGCCCGGGGACAGCAGGAAACGCGGCGCATCCGCTTCGCCTTTGGCGACGAGGCCGACCGCGACGGGCCGATAGCGCCGCAGGGCGGCGAGATGGGCGCGCACGAAGGTCTCCGAAGCGTTGAACAAGGGCGCTCGGAAGACGATCATTGCGGGCCGGGCCTCGGGAGGGGGAGCGCGCATTGCCCCCTTGGTCATCGGTCGCGCGGCGCGATACAAGCCGAAAGTGGCTGGCGGGCGCGAGATGGGCGGGAAGGAAGAGAGCGGCCGGCTGATCGTCCGCGGCGCTCAGGCGACCTTTTTGGGCTTCGCGGTCCGGCTCGCGGCGCGGCTCCTCTTCCTGTTCGTCGCCGGACGCCTGTTCGGCGCCGCCGCCTTCGGCGCCTTCGCTTTGGCCCTGGCGATCGTCGAGCTGGCGGTCGGAGTCGGCAGCCTCGGCACCAAGAAGACCCTGTTCCAGCTGCTCGACCGCCAAGGCGGAGGGGCCGCCCGGCCGCTTCCCCACCGCCTCCTCGACGCGGCCCTGCTGGTGACGGCGGCGAGCCTGGTCCTCGCCGCCGGCATCGCCGCGGCGGCCCTCGCCTTGCCGCCCGCCCGGCTCGGGCCGGCGGTCGCCATCGCCTTGCTCCTGCTCGCGCCGATGGTGGCCGGACAGGCGCTCATCGACCTGTTCCTCGCCGCCACCCGCTGGACCCACGCCGTCCGCCACGAAGTGGTGGCGCGAAGCCTGATCGAACCCTGGGCGATGCTCGCCGGAGCCGCCGGCGCTTGGTGGCTCGGCTGGCGGACCGAAGGCCTCGCGATCGGCTATGGCATCGGGACTCTCGCCGCGCTCGCCTATGCCGCGGCGGCGGCGCGGACCCGGCTCGGCGGCCTGCGCCTCCGCGCCTGGCGCCCCGATTGCGGCGCGCTGGCCGAGACGGTGCGCGGCTCCGCCGCCAACACGGCCACCGATTTCCTCAACACGCTCTACAACCGGGTCGACCTCTATCTGGTCGGGCTCC
>JAXDPG010000084.1:0-3423 GCA_034668485.1 Sphingomonadales bacterium | reverse complement strand
CGACCGACGAGCCGATCGCGGAGCCGGTCCAGCCAGCCCCGACCCAGCCCAATGCGCCGGAACCGAAAACCGCTGAACAGAAGGGCCCCGAGCACGTCCCGAAGGATGCGTCGGGGTTTCATCTGTCGACGCTTGAGACCAGGAACCTCTCGCTTCTCTACATCGACCCGGTCCAGACCTATTTGACGCCCTACCTCGCTCGCGCGTTCGAAAACGCGCTCGCTTTCCATGAGAAGCAATTCCACTGGAAGCCGTGGGATCGGACGACGATCCTGCTCAAGGACTTTTCCGATTACGGCAATGCGGCGGCGCTGGGCAGCCCAAGCAACATGATCCTGCTCGACGTCGCGCCTCTATCGCTGTCGATGGAGACCTTCTCGCCCGGCGAACGCTTCTTCACGCTCGACAATCATGAGCTCGCGCACGTCGCGGCGATCGACGTGTGGAATTCGAAGGACGCATTTTGGCGCCACTTCCTCGGCGGCAAGCCGACGCCGCTGCAGAAGCATCCGGAATCGATCCTCTACAATTTCCTGACGAGCCCGCGGAACCTCACTCCGCGCTGGTACATGGAAGGAAGCGCGGTCTTCTTTGAAACCTGGATGGCGGGCGGGCTCGGCCGCGCCCAGGGCGGCTATGACGAGATGGTGTTCCGCGCCAAGGTCCATGACCATTTGCGCTTCTTCTCGCCGCTCGGCCTCGAGAGCGAAGGCACGCAGACCGACTTCCAGGTCGGTGCCAACAGCTACCTCTACGGCACCCGCTTCTTCTCCTATCTCGCGCTTACCTACGGGGTCGACAAGACGGTCGAATGGCTTCGCCGCTCGGAGGATTCGAAGGCTTTCTACTCGAGCCAGTTCAGCCACGTGTTCGGCCGCTCGCTCGACGACGCGTGGGACGACTGGATCGCGTTCGAGCATAAGTTCCAGGAAGAGAATCTGGCGGCGCTCGCGCAATATCCGCTGACCGAGCCGCACCACCTCTCACCCCGCGGCCTCGGTTCGATGTCGCGCGGCTTCATCGACGACAAGACCAACAGCCTGGTCGCCGCCTTCCGCTATCCCGGCAAGGTCGGCTTCCTCGGCCGGATGGACTTGTCGACCGGCAAGCTGACGCCGCTCACCGACTTGAACGGCATGATGCTGTACAAGGTGACCAGCGTCGCCTTCGATCCCGACAGCCGCACCGCTTTCTATACCGACGAAAATTATGCCTATCGCGAGATCAACGCGATCGACGTCGATACGGGCAAGAAGCGCCGGCTACTGACCGACGCCCGGATCGGCGACCTCGCGTTCAACAAGGCGGACAAAAGCCTGTGGGGGATCCGCCACCAGAACGGCTACGTGACCCTGGTCCGGATTCCAGCGCCTTACACCAGCTTCAACCAGATCAAGACGTTCCGCTACGGCGAAATCATCTTCGATCTCGACGTGTCGCCTGACGGTGAGCTCGTCGCAGCCTCCTACGGCACGGTCGATGGCAAGCAGTCGGTCAAGGTGTGGAAGCGCGAGGACCTGGAGCAGGGCAATGCCGACGATCCGGTCGCGACCTTGTCGCTGCCGCCCTCGATTCCGGAGAATTTCACCTTCACGCCCGACGGCAAGGCGTTGCTCGGCAACTCATATTATACCGGCGTCTCGAACGTCTTCCGGTTCGACATCGCGACCGGCAAATATGACGTGCTGACCAACGCCGCGACGGGCCTGTTCCGGCCGCAGCTTCGCCCCGACGGCTCGCTGCTCGTCTATGACTACACCGGCGAGGGGTTTAATCCGTCCACCATCCAGCCGCAGGTGCGGGAAGATCTCGCCACCGTCCGCTTGCTCGGCACCGAGGTGGTCAACAAGCGTCCCGAGCTGAAAGACTGGGGCGTGGGTTCGCCGGCCAAGATTCCGCTCGATGAGCTGATCACTCAGCGCGGCACCTACGACCCGATCAAGCGCATGCGCTTCGACGCGCATTATCCGATCGTCTCGGGCTACGACCAAAAGGCCGCATTCGGCTATTATTTCCACATCGCCGACCCGCTCCAGTTCCGCCAGCTGAGCGCCAGCATCGCCGTCTCGCCTTATGGCGTCCACGGCTCCGAGCGGTTGCACGCCAACGTCGAATTCCAGACCCCGACCTGGAAGTTTACTTATTGGCACAACCTCGCCGACGTTTACGATCTCGCCGGACCGGTGCTGCGCAGCCGCAAAGGCGACGCCATCATCGCCGATTATTCCAAGCCCCTGATCTACGACCCGCCGCGGCAGCTCGACCTGTTCGGCTCGGCCGCGGCTTATTTCGGTTTGAAGGAGCTTCCCGGCGCCCAGAACATCGCCAGTCCCAAGAACCTGCGGTCGGCCGAGATTGGCCTGCGCTACACCAACACGACCTCGTCGCAGGGCGGGGTCGATCATGAGAAAGGCATTGCCGGCCGGATCGTCGTCGCGGCTGACCAGGCGCAGGGGCATCTGTATCCGAAGGTCTATGGCGGGTTCGATCTCGGCACCGCGCTTCCCTGGCACAACGCTTCGATCTGGCTCTACGGCCAGGCGGGGATCGTCGGCGGCAAAAGGCTCAGCCCGCTCGCGGCTTATTATTTCGGCTCGTTCCGCAACAATTACGTCGATGACCGGGCGGTGAAGCGCTCCCGCGAAACGGAAAGCATGCCCGGCTTCGCAATCGACGAGATCGAGGCTCGCAAGTTCGGCAAGCTGACCGGCGAGTTCAACTTCCCGCCGGTGCGCTTCGCCGAGGTCGGGGTTCCGGCCTTTTACCTGAGCTACATCCGGCCCGCCGCCTTTGCCGGGATCATGGCCACCGAAGCGCCCGACGGAAGCCATCACCGCTACGAAAATGTCGGCGGCCAGTTCGATCTCAACTTCACCGTCGCATTGCGCCTGCCGATGGTGCTGTCGCTCGGCGCCGCGGCGGGGTTCGAGGAAGGCCATTACCGCAAGACGGAGTGGCTCGCTTCGCTGAAGATCATGTGACCATGCAGATGCTGCTGACCGAAGCCGCCCATTGGGGCCTCGCGCTGGTACCGGTCCTCGTCCTGCTCACTTTGTTCGTGTGGCTCGACGCGTTCAAGCTGATGAGCCTGAACGAAATTCTGGTTCTGCTCGTGCTTGGCGGCGTCGCCGCGCTCGCCGCCTATCCGATCAGCGGACGGATGATCGACACGCTGCCGATCGGCTTCAACTTCTACAGCCGCTACATCGCGCCGTGGATCGAGGAGGCGCTGAAAGCGATCGTCATGATCGCGCTCTTCCGGATGAACCGCATCGGGTACAAGCTCGACGCAGTCGTGTCGGGCTTCGCGATCGGCGCCGGCTTCTCGGTGGTCGAGAACATTCTCTACCTGACGATCTTCCCCGATTACGGCGCCGGCACATGGCTGGTGCGCGGGCTCGGCACCGCGGTGATGCACGGCAC
>JAXDPG010000083.1:0-4604 GCA_034668485.1 Sphingomonadales bacterium | reverse complement strand
GGCGGCGGTACTGATCGTACCGTCTCCGCCCGCCGCGACCAGCGCCGCCGCCCCTTCTTCCTTCACGAACTCGGCGCAATGGCGCTCGAGCTCGCCCGGCTCGACGAGCCGGACGTCGGGCTCGACTCCGGTGCCTTCGAAGGCGTCGCGGATGCGCTCCTCGGCCCCGTCCGCCGAGCCTCCGCCGCGGTTGACGATCACGACAACCTTCAACCGCGGCGCCCGGTCATTCGGGGCCCATCCGGAAGACGCAGAACTTGTTGCCGTCCGGATCGCGGAAATAGGCGCCGTAGAAGGCGCGCTCGCCCTCCTCGCCGCGCACCCCCGGAGGACCTTCGTCGCTTCCGCCGAGCTCCAGCGCCGTGGCGTGGAGCCGGTCGACCTTCTCGCGCGCATCCACGACCAGCGACACCATATTGCCGTTGCCGGCCACCGCCGGCTCGCCATCATGAGGTCGCGTGACCGCGACTCCGGGCTGCCCCCAGGCCCTGCCGTAGAGGGTGAAGCCGCTGTCCAGCTCCATCAGCCGCGAGGCGCCGATCTCGCCGAACAAAGCATCGTAGAAGGCTCGCGAGCGATCGAGATCGTCGGTGCCGAGCGTCACGTAGCCGATCATCGCTCAGCCTCCCTTGGTCGAGGCGCTGCACTCGCCGACGCGGTGGCCGGAGACCCGCATCTCCATGGTCATCGCCTTGCCGGCGAGGTCGGTCTTCGACTTCATCGTCATGTCGATGCTTTGCGGGGCGTAGGTGCCGTCCATCACCATCTCGGTCTTGCCGGCGCCGCCGGTGCCGGTGCAGACCGTCTTGCCGTGGATTTTGCCGCCGGCCCAGCTGAAGCCTTCCGACTTGCAATTGGCTGGGTTGTTCTGGGCGAACATGTCGCCCTTGGGACCCTTGGCCTCTTCGGGAGTCATGCAGGTCTTCGTCGTCGAGGAGGCCTGCGCCTTCATGCCCTCGGCGATCCCCGCCGGCAGCCCCTCGGCGGCGACATTCACCACTTCGGTCTTCATCTCCCACTCGCCGGGCTGGAGGCTGACTCCTCCGCCCAGGAGCCCGCCGCCGGACCCGCTCGATTCATTGCCTCCGCCGGACTTGCCGCAGGCCGCCAGGAGCAGAACCGCCGCGCTCAGGATCAAATGCGTCTTCATCGTCTTTCCCCCTTCTTGTGATCAATGGCCGGACGCGACCGCGCCGGGTTTCAGAAGATCGAGCACCGCGACGGTCATCGCCTCGGTGCCGAGCCGCACCGACGGCTCCGGATCGATCTTGAACAAGGCCGAATGGTGCGACGGCACCGGCGGCCCGCCCGCCCGGGCGGCGTCGAACGCCGCCTGCGGCGTGCCGCCGACCTGGAAATAGAAGCCCGGCACGCCCAATTCGGGCTGGACGAAATAGGTGAAGTCCTCCGCCCCCATGCTCTCCTGGGCGAACGGGACGACGGTGCCGGCGGGCAGCGCCTGGGCCCAGGCGGCGCGGACCCGACGGGCGAGGGCGGGCGTGTTGCTGGTGGTCGGCGTCCCTTCCGAGACCTGACGTCGGGCAGCTGGTTCTCGGCGACGCCGTTGGCGCGGGCGATGTTCTTCGCCATCCGGTCGATCGCCGCGAGCAGCTGGTGCCTCACCGCCTCGTCATTGGCGCGCACCGTGATCTGCAGGTCGGCGCGGTCGGAGATGATGTTGTGCTTGGTGCCGGCGTGGAACGAGCCGACGGTGATGACCGCCGGCGACAGCGGCCCGACCTCGCGGCTGACGATCGACTGGAGGGCGGTGACGAGCTGGGCGCCGATATAGACCGGGTCCTTGCCGCTCTGCGGCGAGGCGCCGTGCGCGCCGATCCCGTGGACGGTGATGTCGACGCTGTCGGCGGAGCTGTACATCAAGGCGTCGGCGCCGCTCACCGTTCCGGTGCGCATCCCCGAATTGACGTGGAAGCCGAGCGCGTAATCGGGCTTCGGGAAGCGCGTGTAGAGACCGTCCGCGAGCATCGCCTTGGCGCCTCCGACCCTTTCCTCGGCGGGCTGGGCGATCAGGACGACGGTGCCCCGCCAGCGATCCTTCATCGCCGCAAGCTGGTGTGCGGTGCCGATCAGCGAGGTGATGTGCACGTCGTGGCCGCAGGCGTGCGCGACCGGCCATTCGACGCCGTCGATGCCCGCCTGACGAACGTGCGAAGCGTAAGGAAGACCGCTTTTCTCCTCGACCGGCAGCGCGTCCATGTCGGCGCGGACCAGCACCGTCGGTCCCGCACCGTTGCGCATGATGCCGACGACACCGGTACCGCCGACTCCTTCCGTCACCGTCGCCCCCTCCGCCCGAAGCGCCTTGGCGATGATCTTCGCCGTGCGGTTCTCCTTGAAGCTCAATTCCGGGTTGCGGTGGAAGTCGACGAACATCGCGCCGAGCCTCTTGTCGTAATCGGCCTTGATCGAGTCGGCGAAGTCGGACGCGGCCGCGGGCGTCGCGGCGAGGGTGCAGGCAAGCAACAGATACTTCAGGCGCATTCGAAATTCTCCAGACTTCCCAATTCCCTAGGGTGCTCACAAAGCCGCGAGCAACCGCTCCGTATCACCATCGTCATTGTAGAGGTGCGGCGTGATCCGCATCCGATCCCCCCTCAGGCTGACATGTACGCCGGCGGCCGCCAGCCTTTCCTCTATGCCCTCCGGTGGGCCGTCGGGGAAGCGCACCGAGAGGAAATGCGGCGCCCGTCCCGGCCGGGCGGTCGCTCCGCGCTCCGCCAGCCGCGCCTCGATCGACCCGGTCAGGGCTTCCAGAGTCTCCGCGACATTGCCGATTCCCCAGTCGAGCAGCTGCCCGATCGCCGCCCCCGCGACCGGAAGCAAGGCGAAGTTCGCCCGCTCGCCCATGTCGAAGCGCCGGGCCCCGGCCGCGAAGCCCTCCTCATAGTCGGAGAGGCTTCGGAAATCGTGAGCGTTCCGGCGGACGATCCACGCTTCCTCGAGCGGCCGCCCCTGCTGGTGGCGCGGGGCGACGTAGAGGAAGCCGAGGCTGTAGGGCCCGAGCAGCCATTTGTACGCGGTCGCGATCAGATAATCGGGGTCGACCGCGGCAAGGTCGAGCGGCAGCGCGCCGCACGACTGGGTGGTGTCGAGCACCAGGGCCGCTCCGACCGAGCGGCAGCGCCGGCCAATCGCCTCGACGTCGATCAGGGTGCCGCAGACCCAGTGGGTGTGCGGTGCCACCACCACAGCGGTGTCGCGGTCGATCGCGTCGAGCAAGGCCGCGCTCCAATCGCCCTGCTCGGGCCGAGCCACCGTCACCACCCGCGCCTCCGCCCGCTGCGCCAGCGCCCGCGAGGCGAGGATTCCCGAGGGGAAGTCCTCGGCCAGAGTGACGATCTTCTGCCCGGCGGCGATGGGGACGTTGGCCATCACCGTCGCCATGCCGTAGCTGACCGACGGAACGATCGCCACGTCGTCCGCCGCCGCTCCGATCAGCCGGGCGAACAGGACCCGCACCTCCTCCGACTCGTCGAAGAAATGCTCGGCGCGCACGTCCCAGGGATGGGCCTTGCGCTCCAGCCCGCGACGCCCCGCTTCGATCGCCGCCCGGCTTAGCGGCGACATCTTGGCGCAGTCGAAATAGGCCACCCCTTCCGGTACGTCGAAGAGGTTCCGCTGGCAGGGAATGCGCGCCATCAGGCCTTGGCTTTGCCCTTCGCGTCCTCGGCCGGCGCCGCGCAGGTCGGGCCCGTCCGGCGACCGCTGATCTTGCTCTCCATCGCGAAATCGCCGTCGCCCGACAGATACGAGACGGCGCTCGACGTTCCCTCGAAGCTGTCGCCCTTGTAGGTGCCCTGGACGGTCATGAAGATATGGCCTTCGAGCGCGTCGCGCTCGCAATCGAGCGTCGCGGTGAGCCGGCCGCCCCTTATATATTTGTCCTTGTAGCTGCACTCATAGCCCGCCCCCGCGAACATCGCCGCCGGCGGCTTGTCCTCCTTGCCCGCCTCGATGCAGGCCGGCGCCGTCGTCTTGTCGCCGACCGCGGCCTTGAGCGCCGGGGTCGCCTTGTCGGTCGAGCGGAAGGCGGTGACTTCGGAGCTGACGTCCCACTGGCCCGCCTGCATCGTCGCGGCCGCTTCCTCGGCTTGGTTCTCTTCGCCCCCTCCGTCCGAACAGGCGGCCATCAGGCACAATGGTACGATGATCAGAGCGCGCATCTCTCATCCCCCTTTTGTTGTCGCTCGAAGCTAGCGCGAAAGCGGCGGAATGACCATATAGGGACCATGCCGATAGCGATCAGGACCGGCCTCGAAGAGCCGGAGACCGGGCAGGCCTTCGTCCCGCACCGGCCGAAGCGCCCCGAAAAGGCCGAGGGCGGCCGCAAATTCAGGATCGTCTCCGACTATGAGCCGGCCGGCGACCAGCCCGCCGCGATCGCCGAGCTGGTCGACAGCGCTCGCGAGGACGAGCAGACCCAGGTGCTGCTCGGAGTCACCGGCTCGGGCAAGACCTTCACCATGGCCAAGGTGATCGAGGAGCTGCAGCGACCGGCCCTCGTCCTCGCCCCCAACAAGATCCTCGCGGCCCAGCTCTACGGCGAGTTCTAGAGCTTCTTCCCCGACAATGCGGTCGAATAT
>JAXDPG010000082.1:0-2713 GCA_034668485.1 Sphingomonadales bacterium | reverse complement strand
ATGATCGAGGGCGAGGCGCTGGTCCTGCCGCCGGAGGCGGCGGGGGCGGCGAAAGGATTTTTGCGAGTCGAGCGTCCGGACGAGGACGGGCTGATCGGCGGCCTGGTCGAAGCGGCGGCGGACCTGTGCGAGGGCTTTATCGGCCAGCCGCTGCTGGCGCGGGGCTTCGTCGAGACAATGCCGGCCAGTCGGGCCTGGCAGCGGCTGGGGCGGACGCCGGTCCGGGCGATCACCCTCGTCGAGGGTCTGCCCGCGGACGGGCCGGCACAGGCGCTGCCGAGCCCCGGCTATGCGATCGACATCGACGCCAATGGCGACGGCTGGGTGCGGCTGACCGGGCTGGCCGACACGCCTCGCATCCGGGTCCATTACGCGGCCGGGGTGGCGAGCGGCTGGGACGACCTGCCGACGGCGTTGCGGCACGGCATCCTGCGCCTTGCGGCGCATTTCTACACCAGCCGGACGGCCGAGGGCGGCCGCGGGCGGGACGAGCCGCCGGCGGCGGTGAGCGCTCTCTGGCGCCCCTACCGCCGGATGCGGCTGCGCTGAGGGAGGGGTGGATGTTCGAGCGGCTGACGGAACGAGGCGCCGAGCTCGCCGCGCGGGCGGCGCAGCGGCGGCGGAGCGAGCTTGCCGAGACGCTTCGCGGCGAGGCGCCGGCGGGGATCGCCGTGACCGAGGTGGAGGAAGGCGTGGTGCTGTCGGGCCGCGGGCTCGGGCGGCGCCTGGCGCTCGAGGCGGGCCTGCGCTGGCTAGTGGCGGGGAGGGGACGATGAGCGGGGCGGGGGCGATGCTTCAGGCGGCGGCGATGGAAGCCCTGGAAGCGCTCGGGCTGGGCGGCGTCTATCCGGGGCCGCCGCTGCAGGCGGCCTATCCGCACGCTTTGGTCGAATGCGGGGCGGAGACCGACTGGGGCCACAAGAGCGGGCGGGGGCGGGAGCTGCGGCTGGCGGTGACCCTGCGCGACGCCGGCGAGCGATCGGACCGGGCCCTGGCCTTCGCCGAGGTCGCCGAAGCCGCGATCGAGGCGGGGCTGGCGGTCGACGGATGGCGGCTGGTCACCTTGATGCTGGTGCGCCGGCGGACGGTCGCCGAAGGCCGCAGCGGCCGCGCCGGCTGGGCAGTGACGATCGACTACCGGGCGAGGCTGCTGGCCGAGTGAAGGCCCTATTGCGGCAGGCTGTCCTTGAACGTCTCGACCGCATTTTCGTGAATATAGCCAATCTCTTCCTGGGCGTTCCGCTCGGCCGTCGCGCGAGCGATCTTGGCGGCGACGTCGGTGGCGACGGAGGCGGAGCGGAAGGCGGCTTCCTCGGTCTTGCAGGCGGTGGCGAGATTGGTCTCGAACGCCGCCGCCTCGACCTTCTCCTTCACCTGCGCGCGGGTGAAGCTCCCGAGACATTTGGAATAGCTGGTGCGGGCCGTAGCGAGATTGCCCTGGGCGGACGCCAGCAGGGCTATGAGAAGCACTTGTGAAATCATTCCGAGTTCCAGTGCAACAATTTGAGCCAATGGGAGAATATCGATGGCTGCGGAAAAGGGAAGCGCCTTTTTGCTAAAGGTGGGGAATGGTGCCGAGCCGCCGGTCTTCGCGACCGTGGCGGGGATGCGGACGACGCAGATGTCGGTCAACGGCGAGGCGGTGAACGTCACCAGCAAGGATTCGGGCGGCTGGCGCGAATTGCTCTCGGGCGCGGGCGTGCGCTCGGTCTCGGTCGCGGCCAGCGGCATCTTCACCGGTTCGGCGGCGGAGACGAGGATCAAGACGAACGCGCTCGCCGGTCTGCTCGACGATTACGAATTGAGCTTCGAAAGCGGCGAAAAGCTGCGCGGGCGCTTCCTCGTGAGCCGGCTCGATTATTCGGGCGACTATAATGGCGAGCGCAATTACGCCCTGAGCCTGGAGAGCTCGGGGCCGGTGGCGGTGCTGTGAGCGCGGCCAATCCGGCCCGCGGCGAGGCGGCGCTGACCGTCGACGGCGAGCCGCTTCGGCTGCGGCCGAGCTTCGAGGCGCTGGTCGCGGCGGAAGAGGAATTGGGGCCTTTGTTCGCGCTGGTCGAGCGGGCGGCGGCGGGCGGGCTGAGGGTGGCGGAAATGGCGGCCTTGTTCTGGCACTGCGCGGCGCCGCGGCCGGAGGGGCTGACCCGTGGGCGGATCGGCGCGGCGATCGCCGGGCAGGGGCTGGCCGGGGCGGCGCCGGTGCTCAAGGTCCTGCTCGGGCAGATATTGCAGGGCCGTGGAGAAGTTTAGCGAGGCGGCGGCGCGGCTGGCCGGGCTGGCGGGGGCGCTGCTCGGCTGGCGGCCCGGCGAATTCTGGCCGGCGACTCCGGCGGAACTGGGCGCGGTGCTCGAAGCGATGCTCGGGCCGGGGGAGATGGCCGCTTCCCGGACCGACCTCGAGCGGCTGATGAAAAGGTTTCCCGATGGACGAAGAGATTGAGCGGCTGCTGGTCAGCGTGCGCGCGGATACCGGCGCCTTCGCGCGCGACGTCGCCGAGATGAAGGGGCAGCTGGAGGGGCCGCTCGCCGATGGGGTGGAACGGGCGGGACGAGTGCTCGAGAATGCCCTGCTCAGGGCGGTCAGGACCGGCAAGCTCGGCTTCGAGGATCTGAAGCGGGTGGCGCTGGCGGCGATGGCGGAGATCGCACAGTCGGCGATCCGCGCCGGTATCGCGACGGCGGCGGGCGGCGGCGGTGCTCGCGGCGGCGGCGG
>JAXDPG010000081.1:0-4333 GCA_034668485.1 Sphingomonadales bacterium | reverse complement strand
ACGGCACGCGCGAGCTCGTCTCCCGCTATGCCGACGGAAGCATCGTCCGCACCGACTGGGCCGGCATCGCCGGCGACGCGCGCAAGCTCGCCAAGGCGCTGGAGCGACTCGGGATGAAGCCCGGCGACCGGGTCGGCACCCTGGCGATGAACCACAGCCGCCACGTCGCCGCCTGGTACGGCGCCATCGGCATGGGCGGGGTCATCCACACGATCAACCCGCGCCTGTTCGAGGACCAGCTCGTCTACATCGCCAATCACGCCGAGGACCGGGTGCTGTTCTACGATTCGGCCTTCGCGCCGCTGGTCGAGAAGCTGAAGCCGCGCTGGACCGCCATCGAGCATTATATCTGCTTCGACGACGGCGAATATGACGATCTGATCGGCGCCGAGGACGGCGATTACGCCTGGGTGGAAGGCGACGAGCGGGAGCCGGCGATGCTCTGCTACACGAGCGGAACGACGGGGAACCCCAAGGGCGTGCTCTACGAGCATCGCTCCACCGTCCTTCACGCCATGATCCAGATGACCCCCGACGTCTTCGACCTCAGCGCGCGTGCGGTCGTGCTTCCGGTCGTGCCGATGTTCCATGCCGGCGGCTGGGCGCTGCCTTTCTCGACGGCGATGGCGGGCGGCAAGATGGTCTTCTCGCAGGACTATACCCCCGACGTCATGTGCGAACTGATGAAAGCGGAGGGCGTGACCCACACGGCGGGCGTCCCGACCGTCTGGCTCGCCCTCGTCAGCCATGTCGATTCGACCGGGGCCGACCTCGGCAGCCTCACCACCGTCCATATCGGCGGCTCTGCGGCGCCGCGGGCGATGATCGAATGGTTCATGGACCGCGGAATAAGGGTCGGCCACGCCTGGGGCATGACCGAGATGTCGCCGCTCGGCACGGTTGGGGCGGGCGGCGGCGACTGGAACTTGCTCAGCCGCGAGCGCCGCGTCGACCTGCTGTGCAAGCAGGGCCGGGTGCCGTTCGGAGTCGAGCTGCGCACCGTCGACGACGACGGCAATCTGCTCCCCCGCGACGGCAGGACTTCAGGGCGCCTCCAGACCCGCGGGCCCTGGATCGTCCGCCGATATTTCCAGGACTCGTCCGGCGACACGATCGACGAGCAAGGCTGGTTCGACACCGGCGACGTCGCCGCGCTCCACCCCGACGGAGTGCTGCAGATCACCGATCGCTCCAAGGACGTGATCAAATCGGGCGGCGAATGGATCAGCTCGATCGACCTCGAAAATGCCGCGGTGGGCTGCCCCGGCGTCGCCGAGGCGGCGGCGGTCGGGGTCAAGCACCCGAAATGGGACGAAAGGCCGATCCTGCTCGTCGTCAGGAAAAGCGGAGCGGAGGTGACCCCGCAGCAGATCATCGATCATCTCTCGGGCCACGTCGCCCGCTGGTGGCTGCCCGACGAGATATTGTTCGTCGAAAGCCTTCCCCACACCGCGACCGGCAAGCTGCTGAAGACGGCGCTGAGGGAGCAGTATCGGGATTACAAGCTGGAAAGCGCGGCATAACGTCGCCCCAGCGGAGGCTGGGATGACGGTCACAGCAACCGCAGCTGCGGCCCCTGCGGCGCGACGAACAGGTCGCAGCGCAGCTTCCTCTTCTCCTTGTTCAGCCCGTGCTTCCGAGCCGCCACCTCGAAGCGCACCCGCATCAGCTCCGCCCACGGTCCCGAGCCCTGCATCCGGGTGAACCAGTTCGGATCGTTGTCCTTGCCTCCGCGCATCGAGCGGATGATGTTCATCACCTTCTCCGCCCGGTCGGGGAAATGCTCGTCGAGCCAGGCGCGAAACAAAGGCGCCACCTCGAAGGGCAGCCGTACCGGCAGGAAGAAGGCGCCGATCGCCCCCGCTTCGGCTGCCGCCTCGACGATATGCTCCACTTCATGGTCGGTGATTCCGGGGATGACCGGGGCGATCGCGACATGGGCCGGCACGCCCGCGTCGCTCAGCGCCTTCACCGCCGCCAGGCGCTTGCGCCCGGACGGCGCGCGAGGCTCGAGCGTGCGCGAGATTTCCGGAGTCAGCGACGTCACCGAAAGCGCGACCGAAGCCAGCCCTTCGGCCGCCATCGGCACCAGGATGTCGAGGTCGCGAAGCACTCGGTCCGACTTGGTGGTGATCGTCACCGGATGCTTCGTCTCGGCGAGCACCTCCAGCACCGACCTCGTGATGCGCCATTTGCCCTCGATCGGCTGATAGGGATCGGTGTTCGTTCCGAGCGCCATCGGCCGCACCCGGTAGCCCGGCCTCGCCAGCTCCTCGCGCAAGAGCTTCGCCGCGTCGGGCTTGGCGAACAGCTTCGTCTCGAAGTCGAGGCCCGGCGAGAGATCGTGGAAGGCGTGGGTCGGCCGGGCGAAGCAATAGATGCAGCCATGCTCGCAGCCGCGGTAGCTGTTGATCGAACGGTCGAAGCCGATGTCGGGCGAGCGGTTCCAGGCGATGATCGTCTTCGGCTTCTCGACCGTCACCGTCGTCCTCAGCGGCGGCGGCCCGTCGTCAACCGCCTCCCGAGCGTCGAGCCAGTCGCCGTCGGCCTCGCGCACCGGCAGGTTGAAGCGCGTCGGCGTCCGATTCTCGGGCGCGCCGCGGCCGCGTTGGACGTCGGGACGTAGCATGACGGGGAGTATAATGTTTCACGTGGAACGAATCAAGAACCGACTCGCCATGCGCCTCGCAAAGTACGAGGTTACTCCTCGCTATAGGCCAGCCTGGTCTGGTCCGCCGTCAGCCGCACCGCCCTTGCGCCGGGCATCCCCGGGAATTTCGGCCACAGACCTTGGGCGAGGGCCTCGCGGCTGCCGCCGTCCTTGCCGGCCTCCTCCTCGTAGATCCAATAATTGCGAAGCACGATCGGGACGTAGCCGCGAGTCTCCCAATAAGGCAGCGACTCGATGTAGAGGAGGGGATCGCCGCGGTCGAAGCGGCGGGCATTCCATTCCGCGATCGGTACCGGGCCGGCATTGTAGGCGGCGATCACCTTGGGAAGCAGGCCGCCGGTGGCGCCGTTGTCGCGCAGGCTTTCGATATAGCTCTGCCCGAACTCGATATTGGCCGCGGGGCTGGTCAGCTGCTGCCGGTCGAACGGCTCGCCGCGGGCGCGGGCGATGTCGCCGGCGGTGCCCGGCCGCACCTGCATCAGCCCGACCGCTCCGGCCGGGCTGACGACCGAGGTGCGGAAGCTCGATTCCTGGAGAGCGTGCGCGAAAGCGAGCGACGGATCGACCCGCCAGCCGCGGGTCGGCCGCCAGTCGGGTCGTGGATAGCGTGCGGCGAAATTCACGCTCGCGCCGGGCGGGGCGTTGTGGGCCAGCCAATATTGGGTCGAGGCGAGGTTGAGATCGGCGGCGAGGTGGAGAAGGGCATTGTGGTCGGCCGCTCCGCCGATCCGCGCCTGGTGGCGAAGGAACTGGTCGGCGAGGTCGTTCTCGCCGATCTCGACGAGCGCCAAAGCGGTGCGCACGTTGGGCTTGGACGCAATGCCGCGCCATTCCGAATCGTGATAATCGTGGAGGCCCGAAGTGCCCGCCCCGCTTATGCCGAGGGCGGCGGTCGCGATGAGACCGTAAAAGGTCTCCTTCTGCCGCGCCGCGGAGCGCAAATGGCCCTGCACCCGTTCCGGGCGGCCGCACATCATCTCGGCGCGCGCGCTCCAATAATGGGCCGCCGCGACCAGCTCGACGTCGGTCGACCGGTCGGCGACGGTGCCGAACGCGGCGGCCGCGCCCTTGCAATCGTCCTGCCGCCAGGCCGCGAGGCCTTCCGACCAGGCGCCCTGGATCGCCCATTCGCCGGTGCCGCCGCGGGCGAGGGCGGCGAGGCGGCGGGCGTCGCCGTCGTTGCCGATCGTGTAATAAGACCAGCCGATGCGCTGCTGGAACTCGGTGCGCGCGTCCGGTCCGAGCTGGTCCTGGCGCTGGGCGAAGATCGCTTCGGCCTCGAAGGGCCGGTTGTCCTTGAGCAGCGGCTGGACGAGAGGCTCGAGCTCGGCGGCGACGGGATCGTCCTTGGTCGACTGCGCCCGGGCGCGGCGCGGCTGGCTGCCGACCCAGGCAAGATTCTGGGTCTGCGGCAGCGGCGGCAGCCCGGTCGCTCCGCGCGTCTGGGCCAGGCGCGCCAGTTGTTCCGCCTTGGGCATTTCCGGCGCAGCCTCGAGCAAGGCGAGCAGCTGGGGCAGATCCGCCTTGGGCGAGCCTTTGGCGAGATAGAGCTCGGCCCGCGCCGCCCGGTGCAGCGGGCCGTCCGGGAGGGCGGCGAGCCTCGTCGCCGCACCCGGCCAGTCCTCGCCGCGGATGGCGGCGAAGACGTCGCGCCAGGCGCTG
>JAXDPG010000080.1:0-11834 GCA_034668485.1 Sphingomonadales bacterium | reverse complement strand
TCACCCGCCGACGGGCAGGAGCATGAGGGGATTCTCGTGGTCGCCGGGGACGCTTCGGCAAAGCTGCGCGAAGGCGGCGAGGTCGCCGTCTACGCGCACCGCCGCAAGCCGCTGGTCGTGATCCCGGCCGAGGGCCGCTAGAACAGCCCCGGAACCTCGCGCTGGGCGGTGTTCGGCCGCTCAGGGCTGAGCAGCTCGCGGCTCTCATGCACCGCCTGGGTGGTGATCCCGCCCGCGGTGATGCGCGTGCAGCTCTTGCCCTGGAGGAAGTCGAGCGCCGCCCGGGTCGAGGCCTCGGCCGGATCGCCGAGCGGCTTGGCGATATCGTCGGCGGCCTGGCAGCTCGCCTCCACCTTGGTCGCCAGGCCGTCGAAATAGTCGCCCTGGCGCGCCGCATTCTCGGTCTTGAAGGCGATGACGCGCAGCCGGTCGTCGCAGGCCGCCTGGTCGACGGCGACCTGGCCGACCGGCTTGCCGTAGGTGTTGGTCCCGACCAGCGCCGCGTTGGCGTGGAGGTAGGGGATGAAGGCGTTGATCACCATCTCGCTGGCCGAAGCCGAGCCGGTGGTGCCGATGAAGGCGACCCGGGTCGGGGCCACCGATTGCGGCTGGGGCCGGAAGAAACGCGTCGAGTTGTTCGACGATTTTTCAGGCCGGAAGGTGGTGAAGCTGAACACGTCGCTGGTCGAGCGGTTGGCGCCCATCAGGTCGCCGATCAGCTCGGCGATCGAGACGAGCCCGCCGCCATTGTAGCGCAGGTCGACGATGATGTCGGTGACTCCCGCCGCGCGGAAGCTGGCGAAGGCGTTGCGCAGCGCCGGATCGGCGGTGTTGATGAAGGTGCGCAAATTGACGTAGCCGGCGCGGCGGCCGCCATCGTCGATGATCTTGGCGCCGTAGCGGCTCGAGACCGGAGTCAGCTCGTAATCCGCCTTGGTGACGCTGACCTCGCGGGTGACGCCGGCCGTCGATATGCGGAGCACTCGGGACGTCCCGGCCGTCGAGGGCCCGAGCGCGTCGCTGACGGCCTGGGGGCCGCCGGCCGCCATCAGCTCGCTGACCAGGCGCAGATTGCTGGCGCTGGTGCCGATGGCGAGGATCTCCGTGCCGCGGTCGATTCCCGCCGCCAGCGCCGGCGCGCCTTCGAACGCCTCGGCGACGAACACGCGCTGCTGCACCGTGTCGTAGGACAGGCGGACTC
This sequence comes from Sphingomonadales bacterium, assembly GCA_034668485.1. Classification (GTDB taxonomy): domain Bacteria; phylum Pseudomonadota; class Alphaproteobacteria; order Sphingomonadales; family Sphingomonadaceae; genus Allosphingosinicella. Next base: position 10,633 of record JAXDPG010000080.1, on the reverse strand, counting down.
CGAAGCCGGCGCTGGAGCCGGAGTTGAAGAAGGCATTCTCTTCCGCGATCGAGGTCAGGTAGGTGAAGAACCGGTCGCGGCGCTGCGCCCGGGCCGTCGCCGTCAGCGCGTCGATATAGGCTTCGACGCTGGAATAAGGCGAAGGGTCGAGGCTGGCGGGCAGGGTCTCGGGAAACAGATACCATTCGCTAAGCACGCCGGCCGCCCAGTCCTGGCGCGAGCGCAGGGAGCAGGTGGAGGCGGTGGGCGGCGGCGAAGGCACCACCGCGACCGGCGGCGCGGCAGAGCCCCCGCCGCCACCGCCGCCGCCGCACGACGACAGCATGGCCAGCACCGCCAACGCCGCTCCGACCCGCCGATACCTCATCCCCGCATCCCCTAAGCTTCCCAGTTTCTTCAACTATTTAGCCGACGCGCGCGGTTATGCCAGTCTCTATTTTGCGCCGGTCCGGCGGGCCCGCTATGGATGCGGGTTCCTGTTCCAGGAGCGACGATGACGGACCAGAGCGCGACGATTTTGCTCTTCTCTTACGGCACTTTGCGCCAGGCCAACGTCCAGCTCGCCACTTTCGGGCGGTTGCTCGAAGGGCAGGCGGACGAGCTCGCCGGCTTCGCTTTGTCGCCGATGGCGATCACCGATCCGCATGTCGTCGCGGCGAGCGGCGCGGCGGTCCACACCATCGCCCGGCCGAGCGGCAATCCGGAGGACCGCGTCCCCGGCATCCTCTTCCGGCTGACTCGCGAAGAGCTCGACGCCGCCGACCGCTACGAATCGGGGCCCATCGTCCGGATCCGGGTCCGCCTCGCTTCGGGCGCGGATGCCTATGTCTACGTCGCCGGCGGCGTCCCCGATCAGGGCACCGTCACGCCGGCATAATTGACCAGGTCGGCGACGGTGAAGTCGCCCGGGACGGCGGAGGTCAATCCGGGCGCGAAGGCCGGATTGGCGTTGAGGTAGGAGGTCGCGTCGCGCTTCAGCATCCTGACGAACGTCTCGGCGACGATCCTGCCTCCGACCGGCCCGAGCTGCTCGCCATTGCCGATCACGGCCGCCTCGCGCAGGACGTAATACCAGAGCGGGGTCTTCTGCAGCAGGATGCCGCCATTGGAGTTGAGCAGCGCCGCCTCCCCGGCCGAGAGGCCCTGGGTGAGCTGGGCGGCCGTCATCGGCGGAACCCCGAAGAAGCCCGCCACGCCCTGGCCGCTCGGCAGGCCGAAGGCCTGGCCCCGGCGCAGGTTGCGCGCCGCCAGGACCGCCATCATGCCGGTGCCTCCCGGCAGGGACGACAGACCCGCGGCCAGCGCCGAATCGATCTTCATCGCCTTGTTGTTGACCGGCACGCCGATGCCGGTGGTGAAGAAGGCGTTGAAGTCGACGACCCAGTTCGACAGCACCGGGATGAGCGGATTGCGGATGAAAGCGAAGACGTCGCCGAGCGAGGCGCCGGGCTGGACGAAGCTGACCCAATATCGGTCGCGGATCATGCTGTGGCCGAAGCGGTAGGCGGCGACGGCGAACTCGACCGGCATGCTGAACGGGCTGCCGACCGCGACCGGAAGCGCAAGGGCCGCCGTAACCGCCGGCTGGCCGCAGATCCGCTTCAGATAATCGTGGACCACCGCCCATTGATAATGGTGGGTGACGACCCTCTTGGCCTCGGCGAAGATGTCGCCGGGAAAGGCGAGCACGATGAGGTCGTCGACGACCTTGTTGTGGAATCTGAGCATCGCGCGATGGAATTGCGAGACGATGAGATTCTCGTCGTTGCGGGGATCGCCGATGATCGCGGTGTTGGTCGACAGCCCGGGGTTGAGCGGATTGACCACGCGCGGCACGTCGAATGCGGTCTGGACGACCATTCCGCCAAAGCCGGCCGGCCCTCCCGGACCGCCGACCCCGGACGCCTGGTTGGAGCCGAGCTGGAAGCGAATCGCCGACGGCGGCTCCGCGGAGGTCGGGAAGGCGTAGATGAAGGCACTGAGGGCCGGGCCGCGGCTGTAGAGCGAATCGAGGTCGAGCGACGGCGAGCGCATGTTGTTGATCTTCGTCGCGTCCTGCTCGGCATCGAGCGTCGAGGAGACGTCGAGGGTGATGTCGTGATCGACGAACTGGCCGAAATAGGTATAGCCGGCCGGGATCGCGGAATCGCCCGCGGGTGCGCTGTTGCCCATGAAGCTGCCGAGATCCTCGAGCAGCTTCTTGGTCGGCTCGTCGAAGGGCAGCTTGGTCGCGTCGCGCACGTCCTTCGGTGCCAAATAGCCGTAAGTGTCCGCGCAGGGCGAATTCACCTGCGATTGCGGAAAGTAGGAAAGCGGCACCTTGCAGCCGTGGAACCGTTTCGTGTCCGGACGCAGCGCCCGCACGGAAATCTCTCGTTCCTTCGTGAGGACGGGGATCTTCCCCTGGCTCTCCACTATCTTGCGGAGCGCGTCCGAACGCGAGGCTTTCGAGAACAGCTTCGCGATCTTCGAGGCTTCCTTGTCGAGCTTTTCGAGGTCGATCTTGCCGATTCCGGGTATCTTGACCATCACCAGTCCCCCACCTGGAGGCGCGCGGGTTAGGGATGGACTCGAACTTCGCGCACCGTGAAAATGGCTTCTCACACGAGGCGGGAATTTGTGACGTCCTATTCCCGGACAGCGGAATAGGGCAAGCGAGCCACTTTTCGTGTTCGCATCCGGCGCGACTCAATCGTGACAGGATACATGAGTGAGGGGGCGGGGACAGCCCGACTTGGTCCGTATTGGACAAGGCCGGTCCTGCGTCGCCCCCAACAGGGAAAGGGCGCCCCGGCAGGAACCGGAGCGCCCTTCCTTTCGAGGCTCACGCCGCGGATCAACGATCCATCGAATAGACCCTCAGCACCGTGTCGGTACGGGCGTCGATCTGGTAGATGGCCCGGCCGTCGGACCGGTAATAGACGCCGTTGCCGTCCCGATACTGGTAGCGATATTGCGACGGCACCGAATAGAGATTGCCGGTCGCGCGCGAACCGACCCTCACGCCGGAGCAATTGTCGTTGCGCCCGAGGACGCTGTCGACGACGCCGCCGATCAGGCCGCGATTGTTGGTGTCGCAATAGGTGTCGTAGGGCTGCTCATAGGGGCCGCCCTGGCCGGTATAGGCGCCGTCATTGTAATAAGGGTCGTTCACGCTGCCGTAGCGGTTGTCGCGGTCGAAGCGTCCGTTGTCGGCCATGCGCAGATCCTGCCGCAGATTGCGCAAACGCATTTGCAGGTCCTGCCGCTCGGCCATGGTGAGGCCGTTATAGCTGTACTGACGTTCCAGCCGCTGCAGCTGGCGCATCTGCATGCGCAGGCTGCGCGCCTCGGTGGGGTTGATCACGCCCGCCTGGATGCCGGCGTTCAATCGGGCATCGAGCTGGGCGACGCGGTTGGAGATACCGACGGCGCCGCCGGCATTGACGTTGCTGCCATAGCCATATTGGGCGGCGGCCGGCGCCGCTGCCGCCAGCGCGCCGATGGCAGCCATCGAGAAAAGAAGCGTTTTCATAACACATACTCCACAAGGCCCACCGCTTCACGCGCACAACGATTGAGCAAAGGCGGTGTTGCGTTTTTGCGGTAAAGCGATGCTTTGGCGCCATGGACGGCGCAGCCTGAGGAGGTTCCAGACGATGAGGGGAAGCCTGATCCTGCTTGCACCGGCGCTGCTGGTCGCCTGCGACTCGAAAAAGCCCGCCATTCCCGAGGAACCTGGCGTGAACGTCGCGGCGCCGCTTGTGGTCCAGCCTCCAGCCCGGCCTGCCCCCGCGGTTCCTGCCAAGGCTTCTCCCGTCGCGGCGCTGGACGGCATCCCGCCGACGTTCCTCGGCACCTGGGACGCCTCCGCCGAGGCCTGCGTCCGGCCGAGCGATCAGCGGCTCATGGTGATGCCGCGCGAGCTTCGCTTCCACGAGAGCATCGGCAGGGTCTACCGGGTCGTCGGCGTCGGCGCGAACACGATTCGAGTCGCGGCCAATTATCAGGGCGAGGGCGAAAGCTGGCGGGCGACTCAGCTGTTCCGACTGGGCGGCAATGGCGGGACGCTGGCAATCACCGTCGACAATGGCTGGGTGGTCCGAGTCCGCTGCCCGGCGGGACCGGGCTAGGCCGACCGTGCGCATCCCGTTTCTGCTCGCGGCGCTCATCCTTCTCGGCACCTTTGCTCCCTTGAGCCTCCAGCGGCGCGATCCGCCGCCGCGGATGAGCCTGGTCGATTTCGCGCCCGTGCCGCTCGAGGAAGCGGCGCCGGGCGCCAGGCAAATCGGGCGGCTGCACTTCCTCGGCGGCTGGGCTCTGACCAGCAACGATGCGCGGTTCGGGGGCATCTCCGCGCTGCACGTCGACGGCGACGCCGCGCTGGCCGTGAGCGACGCCGGCTGGCGCATCCGAATCCCGCTCCCGCCTGGGCCCAGCCGGGTCCGCGCCGAGATCGCGATGATCGAGCAGGGTCCGGGTCCGGAGGAGGAGAAGGAGAATCGCGACGTCGAATCGCTGGCCGTGGCCGGCCAGGCCGTGTGGGTCGGCTACGAGCAGGCCAATGCGATCTGGCGCTACGACCGCAGGGATTTCAGGGCGCGAGCCTCGGCCGCTCCGCCGGCGATGGCGCGATGGGACAGCAATCGCGGGGCCGAGGCGATGGTACGGCTGGCGGACGGTCGCTTCCTGGTCTTCGACGAGGGTGACGGTGTGGAGAGCGAGGCCCTGCTCTTCGCCGGCGATCCGGCGGAAGCGGGGACTCCGGTGCTCAGGCTGCGCTACCGCCCGCCGGCCGGCTATCGCATCACCGACGCCGCCTTGCTGCCCGACGGCCGGCTCGCTTTGCTCCACCGCCGAGTCGGCCTGTTCGAGGGCTTTACCGCGAAGCTGACCTTGGCGCGCCTTCCCGCGGCGGCCGAAGGCGCGCTGATCGCGGGGGAGGAAGCGGCGACGTTCGACGGTCCGGTGACGCGCGACAATTTCGAGGCGCTGAGCGTGACCAGGGAGAATGGCCGAACGATCCTGTGGATCGCCTCCGACGACAATTACAACGCGCTGCAGCGAACCTTGCTGCTCAAGTTCGCGCTCGACTGACGGCCGAGGCGCCGAGGCGCGATTCGCGTCATCCCGGCGAAAGCCGGGACCTCAGGAGTGAAAGGCTCGGCGGCTCGCCGGGACGGTGATCAAGCGGCAGCGGCCGCTTCGGACTGCTTCTTGGCGACCTCGCGCTTGAGCCGGCGGGCCTTGAGGCTGAGCGCGTCGTCCTTCGACTTCAGAAGCCAGTTGTCGAGGCCGCCGACATGCTCGACCGACCTCAGGCCGTTCATCGACACGCGCAGCTTGATGCCGCGGCCGAGCGCCTCGCTGATCAAAGTCACGTTCTGCAGGTTGGGCAGGAAGGTGCGCTTGGTCTTGTTGTTGGCGTGGGAAACGTTGTGGCCCACCTGCCGGCCCTTGCCGGTCAGCTCGCAAATGCGCGACATAGTGTCTCGTCCTGATTTGAGGCGGAGCCGTCAGACGGTCCCGGAAAGCCGGGGCGGATAGCTTGGGAACGGGCTTTCGTCAACCGGTTGCGGTGCGGCAAGAGGGCAAATGGGTCGTTGCGGATGTGCAACCGAATCGCCTACGCGTCGTTGTGCGGGAAGAAGGAAACATAACCTATGTTGCGCGCACTCCTGATGATCGTCGCCTTGTTGATCCTGCTCGCGATCGGCGCGGTATGGCTCGGCCTGATCGACCTCAACCAGACTCAGAACGCTCAGGCGCCCAAGTTCGAGGTCAAGGTGAACCCGGTCCAGGTGGGTACCACCACCGCCAACATCCAGACCCCGACCGTCGAGATGAAGACCAAGCAGGTCGACGTGCCGACCGTCCAGGTCGGCGACCAGGCCAACCAGCAATAGGCTTCCCGCCCGCCTTCTTCGGGCGATCCCGACCATTGCGGGTATTGAGTACGGACCCTAGGCAGGCCGGATGATCGCGGCCTTTTCCGAGCCGATGCGCCGCGCGCTCGACGAGGCGCGCGCCGCCGCCGCCGAGGGGGAGGTGCCGGTCGGGGCGGTGGTGGCCCGCGGCGGCACGGTGATCGCGGCCGGCCGCAACCGGATGCGGGCCGACAACGATCCCACCGCCCATGCCGAGATGGTCGCGATGCGCGCCGCCGCCGCCATGCTCGGCGTCCCCCGGCTCGACGGCTGCGACCTGTGGGTGACTCTGGAGCCGTGCGCGATGTGCGCCGGAGCGATGGCGCTTGCGCGCATCGGCCGCCTCTATTTCGCCGCGCCCGATCCGAAGGGCGGGGCGGTGCTCCACGGCCCGCGCCTCTTCGCCCAACCCACCTGCCACCATGCGCCCGAGGTTTATTCCGGCATGGCGGAGGCGGAAGCTGCGGAGTTGCTCCGGGCTTTCTTCAGGGAGCGGCGGTAGGCGTCACCCCGGCGAAAGCCGGGGCCTCGGGGAGACCCGCCGAGACTTCCTGTCCCGAGGCCCCGCCTTTCGTCGGGATGACGGTCACGCCTTGTCCCCGCTCTTCCTTCCCGGCTAAGGAGCGGGGGCGCCATGCCGCCCGCCCTTCCCCCCTATCCCTGGTTCGACGTCCTCGTCCTCTTCCTGCTGATCTGCCTCAACGGGGCGTTCGCAATGGCGGAGCTGGCGATCGTCTCGTCGCGCAAGCCGCGCCTGAAGGCCATGGCCAAGAAGGGCCGCCGGGGCGCGCAGACGGCGCTGGACCTGTCCTCCGATCCCGGCCGTTTCCTGTCGACCGTGCAGATCGGCATCACGGGCATCGCCGTTCTCGCAGGCGCCTTTTCGGGCGCCAGCCTCGGAGGTCCGACCGCCGAGCGGCTGATGCGGCTCGGTTTGGCACCCGAGACGGCGCAGACGATGGGATTCGCGATTGTCATCGTCGCCACGACCTACGCCTCGCTGGTCATCGGCGAGCTGGTGCCCAAGCAGTTCGCCCTGCGCTCACCCGAACCGATCGCGGCGACCGTCGCGTTGCCGATGCTGTGGATCGCCAAGGCGACCGCGCCGCTCGGCTGGCTGCTCGACACCAGCTCGGCGCTCATCTTCCGCCTGCTCCGCCTCAACCGGGACAATCCCAACAAAGTCACCGCCGAGGAGCTCCACCTCGTCGTCGCGGAGGCGCACAGCGCCGGCGTTCTCGAGGAATATGAGCGGGCGATCATCTCCGGCGTGGTGCGCCTCGCCGACCGGCCGGCGCGCGAGGTGATGACTCCGCGCACGGACGTCGCGTGGGTCGACGCTCAGGCGAGTCCCGAGGAAATACGCGAGGCCCTGCTCGAGACGCCCCACAGCCGCATCCCGGTCGCCGAGGGCTCGGTCGACCAGCTGATCGGAATCGTCCAGGCCCGCGACGTCGCCGCCGCCCTGATCGAGGGACGGCCGCTCGATCTTCGCGCTTTGGCCCGCGAGGCGCCGGTGGTCCCCGATCAGATGGACGCGATGGATGCGCTCGCCGTGCTTCGCGGCAGCGAGACGCGGATGGCGTTCGTCCACGACGAATATGGCCATTTCGAAGGAATCGTGACTTCCGCCGACCTGCTCAACGCCATTTCCGGGGTCCTGGCCGGCGGTTTCGAGGGCGGGGCGGAAGCGCCTTTGGTCGAGCGGGAGGACGGCAGCTGGTGGGTCTCGGGCTCGCTCTCCGCCGACGCTCTGTCGGACCGGCTCGGCATCGGCCTGCCCGACGACCGCGACTATGCGACGACCGCCGGCTTCGCCTTGTCGGTCCTCAAGCACATCCCCGAGGTGGGCGAACGCTTCACCTTCGGCGGCTGGCAGTTCGAGATCGTCGACATGGACGGCTTCAAGATCGACAAATTGCTGGCGAGCGAAGTGGTGAGGAAAAGGCGGGGCGGCTAAGGCGTGGAAGGGCGGAAATCGTCATTGCGAGGAGCGCAGCGACGAAGCAATCCAGGACCCGGAATCGTCGCCGCTGGATTGCTTCGCTTCGCTCGCAATGACGCCTACCCCCCCAATTTCCCGAACTTCGCCTCGAAGCCGTCCTTGTCGCCTCTTTCCAGATAGCAGGCCTGCTCGACCAGGCGATCGCGGGCGATGCGGCCCTCGAAGGCGCCCATGCGGCGGTCGAGCAAAGCGACTTCGTTCTCGGTGAGGCCGGCCAGCTGGTCGAAGCGGGTGATGCCGAATTCGTTGAGCTGGGCGGCGAGCTTCGGACCGACGCCCTTGAGCCGCTGGAGGTTGTCCGGGGGCCCGCTCGGGCCGGGGATGTTCGGGTGGGCGTCGACGCCCAATATCTCGCCGGCCACGTCCTGGGTGGCGGCGGCGAACTCGTCCGGGAGGGCGTTGCCCTCCGGACCGTCGGACGCTCCGGACCGTCCGCGGAAAACCCACAGAGCGACGGCGAGGCCGATCGCCAGCGCGACGACGAGGAGGATGAGGTTGTTCTGGGCGACGTTGAGCATGGTCGGGTCGGGTCCTTCTTCGGATCAGGCGAAGCCCTCGCGCCGCGGGCGTCCCCAGAGGAACCAGCCGAGGCCGAGGCCGAGGAGATAGGAGAGCGCGGCGAGGAGCATGGTCTCGAGCAGGAGCGGCATGATCGGCCAGCCGCTCGGCGGCTCATCGGCCCAGCGGACGGTGCCGATGCCGTCGACCTCGCGCACATAGTCGCTGATCCCCATCTGGCTGCCGAGGCCCTCGCGCTGAAGGTCGTTGGCGGTACCGCTCAGCGTGGCGCGGCGGGTCAGCGGGCTTCGGTCGAGGCGGACGGCGATGCCGGGCACCTCCGCTTGGGCGACCGCGGCGCGGGAGTCGCTCTCGATCCGGTCGATCAGCGCCTCGCCGCGGCCGAGCGGGCCGTGCGAGATCCACGCCGCGAGGAGCGCCAGCGCGAGCCCGATCAGCAGCTTGACGGCCGTCGGCATGACGAGCCCCTCCTTCGACAGCGACCGGGCCCGCTTAGGAGCGAAGCCGCTTCGCTGTCCAGCCTCAGCCGTCCCGCTCGACCTCGCGCCAGCCGATGTCGCGGCGGCAGAAGCCGGTCGGGAAGTCGATCCGGTCGACCGCGGCATAAGCGCGGTCCCGCGCCTCGGCGATGGTCGCCGCGCGGGCGGTCACGCCGAGCACGCGTCCGCCGGCCGCGACGAGCGCGCCGCCTTCGAGTGCGGTTCCCGCCTGGAAGATCCTCACCCGTTCCGATTGCGCCTCGTCGACGCCGGCGATCCGGCCGCCGGTCTCGGGCGCTCCCGGATAGCCGTTGGCGGCCATCACCACGGTCAGCGCGATTTCGTCGGAAAACAGCACCGGCGCCGCCTCGGCGAGCCGGCCGCGCGCGATCGCGTAGAGCGTCTCGAGCAGGTCGCTTTCGAGCCGCATCATCAGGGCTTGGCATTCGGGGTCTCCGAAACGGGCATTATATTCGATCAGCTTGGGCCCCTGGGCGGTCAGCATCAGCCCGGCGTAGAGCACGCCCGAATAAGGCGTGCCCTGCGCGGCCAGGGCCTCGACGGTGGGGCGGATGATCTCTTCCATCGCCCGTTCCTCGAGCCCGGGAGTGAGGACCGGGGCGGGGCTGTAGGCGCCCATGCCGCCGGTATTGGGGCCGGTATCGCCGTCGCCGACGCGCTTATGGTCCTGGGCCGAGCCGAAGGGGAGGAGGGCGGCGCCGTCGGTGAGAACGAACAGGCTCGCTTCCTCGCCCTCCAGGAACTCCTCGATCACCACCGCTCCGCCGGCGCTCCCGAAGCCGCCTTCGAACATCGTATCGAGGGCGGCTTCCGCCTCCTCCCGGGTCGCGCAGACGATCACGCCCTTGCCGGCCGCGAGCCCGTCCGCCTTGACCACCAGCGGCGCCGGAAAGTCCTCCAGGGCGGCCTCGGCGGCGAGCTTGTCCGACGCCCGGACGTAGCGGGCGGTGGGGATGCCGTGCTTCGCGCACAGGTCCTTGGTGAAGCCCTTCGAGCCTTCGAGCCGGGCCGGGATCCGATTGGGCCCGAACACGCCAAAACCCATCGTCCGCAGGTTGTCGGCGAGCCCGTCGACGAGGGGCGCCTCGGGCCCGATGACGATCAGCTCGATCGAGTTCTTGAGGCAGAAATCGACCGTGGCGCGGTGGTCTGCGGGGTCGATCGCCACTATCTGGGCATGCTCGGCGATCCCCGGATTGCCGGGCGCGGCGAACAATTTGCCGAGCCTCGGCGATTGCGCGAGCTTCCAGGCAAGGGCATGCTCGCGGCCGCCCGACCCAATCAGCAGGACATTCATGGACGACTTCCCTCCAGCCGAGAGCGGCCTCGTAGCAACCGCGAGCCCCGGCGACAACGCGGCGCCCTTCTCCGTCTCCGAGCTGGCGATGCGCCTCAAGCGCACGGTCGAGGATTCGTTCGGCTTCGTCCGCGTGCGCGGCGAGATATCGGGGTGGAAGCGCGCCGCCTCGGGCCATTGCTACCTCTGCCTCAAGGACGACAAGGCGGTGCTCGACGGGGTCCTTTGGAAGGCGACGGCCGCCGCTCTCGCCTTCCGCCCGGAGGACGGCATCGAGGTGGTCGCGACCGGCAAGCTCACCACCTATCCCGGCCGCTCCCGCTACCAGATCATCATCGAGCGGCTCGAGCTGGCCGGCCAGGGTGCGCTGATGGCCCTTCTCGACAAGCGCCGCCGGGCGCTCGCC
>JAXDPG010000079.1:0-4147 GCA_034668485.1 Sphingomonadales bacterium | reverse complement strand
CACGCCGGTCACCGCCAGGGACATCGCCTTCACCATCGAGGTCGGCAGGCATCCGCTGTCGGGCGTGGCCTCGTCAGAAGGCTACAAGCGCATCGTGAAGTTCCCCCTCCAGACTGATCTCGCGCCCGGAGAGCGCCCGGCAGCGGACTCGAGGATAGATATGCTCGACCATCGCCCGCGGCAGCCGCTCGTGCCGGTCGGCGATGCCGAGCGAGGCCGCGATCTTGTCGCCGATGCGGCCCAGGAAGGCGCGCTCGTCGAACTCGGCGGTGAGGTCGCCCCGCGCGTAGCGGGCGAAGAAGGTCCGGCCTACCGCCTCGGGCGAGGCCGGCCGGTCGGGCAGATAGAAGAAATTGCGGTAAATCTCGCCGCAGGCGCCGGAAGCGGACATCGCCCCGCCGGCATGGCGCGCGTCGCGTGCCAGCGCGTTGCAGCCATTCTCGAACAGCTCGCCGAAGCTCGGCAGGCCGTCATATTCCTGGAAATTGCGTTCCACCTGCTCCGGGAATTCGTCGGGGCCCAGCGCCCGCGCCTCCTTGTCGAGCCAGTCTACCGCAAATCCCTGCGCCTCGCCGACCAGGCGCGAGATGCGGACGTCGCCGCACTCCGCCCCGCCATAGACGTAGACGTTCGGCCGGCATCCCTCGGCCCGAAGCGCCGCCAGCAGCAGCCGCGAATCGAGGCCGCCCGAGAGCGGGCAATGGACCTTTTCGCCGAAGTAGCGGACGTGGCGGCGGACGACGGCGGCGAGGCGCTGCCGGTGGCGGTCGAGCCGCTCCCCGATCGGCATCTCCGCCGCCGTTTCGGGCAGGGGCCTGGCGGCGGCGTGAATGCGCGCGCCGTCGGCGCCGAGCTCGACGGTCCGGCCGGGGCCGAGAGTCTTCAGCTCGCCGAAGATCGTGTCGTCGCCGATCGGGGCCACGTTGATCGCCAGCTCGAACACGCTTTGGGGGTCGAGCGAGACTCGAGGCAGGCTTTCGACCGCGGCCAGAAGCGAGGTCGAGAACAGGGTCATGCCCGAATCGTGGAACAGCTGGAACAGGGCGAAATGGTCGGTGAGCAGGAACGTCCGCCCCTGCCGCCGGACCAGCCCTACGAACTGTCCGCCGAGCCTCGTCCAGTCCGGCTCGGGCAGGGAGACGGTCCGAAGCAACGCCTCGAGCGCGGGTCGGCCCATAAGGTCGTCGTAAGTCAGGGTCCCGGCGACGGCGACGAGATCGTCGCCCTGCTCGAGCAGGCTTTCCGGGCCGCCGAGGATATGGGGGGCGTGGAGGAGGCGCCAGCCGGGAAAGGCCATTTCGGCGAGGCGGGTGAAGCCGTGACGTCCGAATTGCGCGCGCGCGCGCGCCATTGCGGCGTCGGCGCCGTCCGGATTGCCGGTGCGGACGAGGAAGAGGCCTGCCATCGCGCCATGCTCTGCCACTTCAAGCTTAACGGCCCGTCAACCGCGTCCCGCTAGGAAGCGTGGATGAGGCGCGCGCAGGGACGGCTGAGATGATCGACAATTTCTCCCTCGCCTTGACTCACGTCCTCCTCCTGCTGGTCGCCTGGCGTGTCCTGAGGCGCTCCGACCTCGACGAGGATGCCGGGGCCGAGGCGCCGGCGCATGCCGGGCGCCGCTGGCCGTTCGGCAAAGGCGGCTCGGATGCGTGACCTCGCCTTCGTCGCTTTCCTGGCCGCTCTGCTCGGGCTCGGCTTCCGGCGGCCGTTCCTCTTCGTGCTCGCCTATATCTATATCGACGTCGTCTCGCCGCAGCGCCTCTCTTATTTCCTGATCAACAGCGTGCCGCTGTCGATGATCGCCGCCTGCCTCGCCCTGGCGGGCTGGCTGGTGGCCGAGAGCAAGGCCGACATGCGGTTCAGCACCCGCCAGGCCCTGATCGCGATCCTGCTCTGCTACACCTTCTACACGACCAGCCACGCCGACTTCCCGATCGAGGCGGCCGAGAAATGGGGCTGGGCCTGGAAGGTGCTCGCCTTCGCCATCTTCCTGCCCCTGACGCTGCGCTCGCGGCTGCGGATCGAGGCGGCGCTTCTCTACCTGGTGCTGTCGGCCGCCACGATCATCATCGTCGGCGGGATCAAGACCGTGCTGTCCGGCGGCGGCTACGGCGTTCTCAACCTGATGGTGAACAACAACAGCAACCTCTACGAGAGCAGCACCATCTCGACTGTCGCGATCGCGCTCATCCCGATGATCCTGTGGCTGGCGCGGTTCGGAACGGTGTTCAAGCCCGACTGGCGGGTCAAAGCCTTCGCCTTCGGCCTGATCTTCGCCTGCCTGCTGATGCCGATCGGGACCGAGGCCCGTACCGGCCTGGTCTGCATCGCCGTGCTCGGCGTCCTCATGCTGCGCGACGTCAAGCGGCGGATCCTCTATCTGACCGGGGCGGCCTTGCTCTGCGCCGTCTCGATCCCGTTCCTTCCGGCCTCCTTCACCGGCCGAATGTCGACCATCCAGGGCTACGAGGCCGATTCGTCGGCCAATGTCCGCCTCGCCGTCTGGGCGTGGACCTGGAACTATGCGCAGGAGCATCCGCTCGGCGGCGGCTTCGGCGCCTATCGCCAGAACAAGATCGCGGTGCGCACGGTCACGACCCAGGATGTGGGCGGCGTCCAGACGGTGACCACGCGCATCGGGATGGATCAGGGCCGCGCCTATCACAATTCCTATTTCGAGATGCTGGGCGAGCAGGGCTTCCCCGGCCTGGTCCTCTTCCTCCTGATCCAGGGCGCCGGGCTGGTGCGAATGGAGATCCTCCGCCGCCGCTACCGCAAGGCGGAAGGCGACGACGCGTGGATCGCGCCGCTGGCGACGGCGCTCCAGCACTTCCAGATCATCTTCCTGGTCGGCTCGATGTTCGTCGGGATCGCCTATCAGCCCTTTCCGTGGCTGGTGTTCGCGGTTGGCATCGGGCTTGACGCCTATGTCGCGCGCCGCGCCCGCGCCGCCGCCAGGAAGCCGTTCCTGCCGCCGCCTCAGGCGGTCTCGAGCGGGGCGTCGGCCTTCTCGTAGAGCATGATCACCGCCTCGGTGAAGGCGGGTATGTCCTCCGGCTTGCGGCTGGTGACGATGTTGCCGTCGATCACCACTTCCTGGTCGATCACGATAGCGCCGGCGTTGCGCAGATCGGTGCGGATAGACGGCCAGCTCGTCACGGTACGGCCGCGGACCAGGTCCGCCTCCGCGAGCAGCCACGGACCGTGGCAGATCGCCGCGACCGGTTTTCCCGCCTGGGCGAAGGCCCTGATCGTCGCGATCACGCGCTCATCCATCCTGAGCCTGTCGGGATTCTTGGTGCCGCCGGGAAGGACGAGCGCGTCGAAGTCGCTCTCGGCGACGTCGTCGATCGTGCGGTCGACCTCGACGCATGCCTGCTTGTCGCCCTTGATCTCGCCCTTCTCGAGCGAGGCGAGGGTGACGTCGGCGCCCCGCTCGCGCAATATCCGGCGCGGCTCCAGCAGTTCGCTATCCTCATAGCCGTCGGTGGCGATCATCAGGATCTTCGCATCGGCGATGTTCGGCATGATAGTCTCCTTCGCCCCGTCAACGGCGAGTGTGATGACGCGTTCCCCGGAACGAACCGGCGGAGCGGGCGCTTAGCGGTCCCATGCTGTGTTTCGTGGACGACCAGACCCTCCCCGGCATCACCCGCAAGCGGCAGGGGCGCTACTGGCAATATTTCGGCCCGGACGGAAGCCGGATCGCCGACCGGGACGAGATCGACCGGCTGAACGGCGTCGGCATGCCGCCGGCCTATGAGCGCTGCTGGTTCTGCCCGAAGCCGGAAGGCCATATCCAGGCGACCGGCTACGATGCCCGCGGGCGCAAGCAATATCGCTACCACCCGGACTTCCGGGCGAAGCAGGAGGCTGCGAAATATGAGCGGCTCGCCGCCTTCGGCCGGGCGCTGCCGAAGCTTCGCAAGCGGGTGGAGGAGGATCTGACCGGCAAGCCGACCGCTCGCGAAACCGTCCTCGCGGCCGTCGTTCGGCTGATCGACGAGACCCGGATGCGGGTCGGCAACGAGGAATATGCCAGGGAGAACAAGAGCTTCGGCGCGACCACCCTGAGGAACCGCCACGCCAGGGTCGAGCGCGGGCGGCTCAAGATCAGCTATGCCGGCAAGCACGGCATCAAGCGCAC
>JAXDPG010000078.1:0-8475 GCA_034668485.1 Sphingomonadales bacterium | reverse complement strand
CCACCCTTCGGGTGGTCCCCCTCCCCATGCTGCGCATGGGGAGGCATATTACGACCGTGCCACCCTCTCGACGGGAGATAGGATTTCCGGCCCCGCCCTCATCGTCGACCCCTCCGCCACCACCGTGGTCGAGCCGGGCTGGCAGGCCGAGGTCGACCCGCTCGGCAACCTCGTCCTCACCCGCTCCAGCCCCCGCGAAACCGCCCACGCCATCGGCACCGACGCCGATCCGGTCATGCTCGAAGTGTTCAACAACCTCTTCATGGCGGTCGCCGAGGAGATGGGCGTCGCGCTCAAGAACACGGCGAGCTCGGTCAACATCAAGGAGCGGCTCGATTTCTCCTGCGCTTTGTTCGACCGCGAGGGCGCCCTGATCGCCAACGCGCCGCATATCCCGGTCCATCTCGGCTCGATGGGCGATTCGATCCGAACGATCATCGAGGCGCGGGCCGAAGGGCGGGACGGGCGCGGGATCAGGCCGGGCGACGTCTACGTGCTCAATGCCCCCTATCGCGGCGGCACCCATCTGCCCGATATCACCGTGATCATGCCGGTCTTCGCGGCCGACGGCGACCCGGCCCCGGCCTGGTACGTCGCCGCCCGCGGCCATCATGCGGACATAGGCGGGATCGCGCCCGGATCGATGCCGCCCGACAGCCACACCATCCATGACGAGGGCGTGCTGATCGACAACGTGCTGCTGGTCGACGAAGGCCGCTTCCTCGAGGCCGAGATGCGCTCGCTGCTGGGCTCCGGCCCGTGGCCGGCGCGCAAGCCCGACCGCAATATTTCTGACCTCAAGGCGCAGGTCGCCGCCTGCGCCCGCGGCGGCGCCGAGATGCGGCGGGTGGCCGGCGAATATGGCCGCGACGTCGTCGACGCCTACATGGCCCACGTGCAGGCCAATGCCGAGGAGGCGGTGCGGCGGCTGATCGGAAGGCTGAGCGACGGCGACTTCCGCTACGCGATGGACAATGGCGCCGAGGTCTGCGTCGCCGTCAGGATCGATGCCGCACGCCGCTCCGCCATTGTCGACTTCACCGGCACCAGCGCCCAGCAGCCGAACAATTTCAACGCGCCTTTTTCGATCTGCCGGGCGGCGACGCTCTACGTCTTCCGCACCCTGGTGGACGATATGATCCCAATGAACGACGGCTGCCTGAGGCCGATCGCCTTGGTCGTCCCGGAAGGCTCGATGCTCAACCCGCGCTACCCGGCCGCAGTCGTCGCCGGCAATGTCGAGACCAGCCAGGTGATCACCGACGCCCTCTTCGCCGCCTGCCGGGCGCTGGCGCCGAGCCAGGGGACGATGAACAATTTCACCTTCGGCAACGAACGCCATCAATATTATGAGACGATCGCGGGCGGCGCCGGCGCCGGGCCCGATTTCGACGGAGCGAGCGCGGTCCAGACCCATATGACCAACAGCCGGCTGACCGATCCCGAAGTGCTGGAGACCCGCTATCCGGTGCTGGTCGAGCGCTTCGCCATCCGCCGCGGCTCGGGCGGGCGGGGACGGCATGGCGGCGGCGACGGGATCGAGCGCCACATCCGCTTCCGCGAGCGCATGCGCGCCAACATCCTCTCCAACCGCCGCGAGGTGGCCCCGCGCGGGATCGAAGGCGGCGTCGACGCCGAGCCGGGGGTGAACCAGGTGATTCGCGCCGACGGCACGGTGGAGACATTGAGCGCGACCGCTTCGGCCGAGATGCGGGAGGGCGACATGTTCGTGATCGAGACGCCGGGGGGAGGGGGCTATGGCCCGCCCGGTGACTCATGAACTATTTCGTCCTGCTCGGCATCCTGATCGTCGTCGCCGGCTTCGCGCTGCGGCTCAATCCGATGATCGTCGTCACCGTCGCGGCCATCGCCACCGGACTGATCGCCGGGATGGACCTCGTCACCGTCATCTCCACCTTCGGCAAGGCGTTCAACGACAACCGGATCATCGCCATCGTCTGGGTGGTGTTGCCCGTGATCGGCCTGCTCGAGCGCTACGGCCTCCAACAGCGCGCCGCGGCGGTGATTCGCCGGATGAAGGCGGCGACGGTCGGGCGGCTGCTCATCGTCTATTTGCTGTTCCGCCAGGGCACGGCCGCATTGGGCCTGATCTCGATCGCCGGCCATGCGCAGACGGTGCGGCCTTTGGTCGCGCCGATGGCGCTGGCCGCGGCGGAGGAAAGGCACGGTGCGCTCGGCGAGGATGAAAAGGAGACGGTCAAGGCTTACTCCGCCGCCACCGACAATGTCGGCGTCTTCTTCGGCGAGGACATTTTCATCGCCATCGGCTCGATCATCCTCATCCAGCAGACGCTGGCGACCTACGGCATCGTCCTGGCGCCGTTCGAGCTGGCGGTGTGGGCGATCCCGACCGCGGTGCTGGCCTTCCTGATCCATGGGGCGAGGCTGCTGATGCTGGACCGTCGCTTATCCTCCCGACGGCGAAGCCGGGCGGAGGGGGACCGCGGGGTCCCCCTCCCCATCTCCGATGGGGAGGATCGATCATGATCACCCTGCAATGGGCCTACAGCCTCGCCGGCGCGATGTTCGCCGCTTTCGCGCTCCTCAGCGCGCTCGACCGCTCGAACCGCAAGCGCTTCGGCAACGCGGCCTTCTGGGGCCTCATGGCGCTCAGCCTGCTCGCCGGCAGCCGATTGGGCGATTTCGCCAATGGCCTGCTCGTCCTCGGCCTCGCCGGCCTCGCCGGCTTCGGCGCGATCGGGCGCAGCCACCCGCCGACCACTTCCGAAAGCGAGCGCCAGGGCCGGTCCGACCGCCTCGGCAACCGCCTGTTCCTGCCGGCCCTGATCATCCCCGCCACGGCTTTGCTCGGCACCCTGGTCTACAATTACACGCCGCTCGGCCAGCTCGGCCTGATCGAGGCGAAGCGCGAGACCTACATCTTCCTGTGCCTCGGCGCCCTTCTCGCACTGGCCGTGCTCTACGCCTGGCTGCGGCCGCCGGCCATCGCTCCGCTGCAGGAGGGAAGGCGTCTGATCGACGCGATCGGCTGGGCGGCGGTGCTTCCGCAGATGCTCGCGGCGCTCGGAGCGCTGTTCGCCGCGGCCGGCGTGGGGACGGTGATCGGCGAGGTCAGCCGCTTCGTCATCCCGGAAGGCAGCATCTTCCTCACCGTGCTCGTCTTCGGCCTCGGCATGGCTTTGTTCACGATGATCATGGGCAACGCCTTCGCCGCCTTTCCGGTGATGGCGGCGGCGATCGGCGTGCCTATGCTCATCCAGCATTATCACGGCAACCCGGCGGTGATCGGAGCGGTCGGAATGCTGGCGGGCTTCTGCGGCACTTTGATGACTCCGATGGCGGCGAACTACAACATGGTGCCGGCGGCGCTGCTGGAGCTGAAGGACAGGAACGGAGTGATCAAGGCGCAGGTCGGGACGGCGCTGCCGCTGCTGGCCGCCAACATCCTGCTGATCTGGTGGCTGGCTTTCTGACCCCGTCATTGCGAGGAGCGAAGCGACGCGGCAATCCAGTCGCCGGCGGATGAGACGGCGGCGGAGCTGGGCTGCTTCGCTTCGCTCGCAATGACGGAACAGGCCCATGGACACCCTCACTCCCGACCTCGCCGCCCGCTTCGCCGCCATCGCGCTCGGCCATGTCACCCGCGAATATCCGCACAAGCTCGACCATGTCATGGACGGTCCCGAGGACGTGCTGTCCCCAAGCGATCTCCATCCGATCTTCTTCGGCAGCTTCGACTGGCACAGCTGCGTCCACGGCTGGTGGCTGATGCTTCGGCTGCGGCGGCTGTTTCCGGACCTGCCGGAGGCGCGGCGGATCGAGGCACTGGCGGACGAGATGCTCTCTCCCGACAAGGTCGCCGGCGAGCTCGCCTATCTCGACCGCGCCTATTCGGGCGGCTTCGAACGGCCCTATGGCTGGGCCTGGCTGCTCGCCCTCCACGCCGAAGCGCAGCGCCATGAGGACCGCGCCTGGGCCGCGGACCTCGAGCCGCTCGCTCGCGCCTTCGCCGAGCGTTTCGCGCTGTTCCTGCCCAGGCTCACCTATGCGATCCGAACCGGCACCCATTTCAACACCGCCTTCGCGCTCATCCTCGCGCTCGAATGGGCGGAGGCGAACGATGTGGCGCTGGCGGGCCTGATCCGCGAGCGGGCGGCAGGCTGGTTCGGCGGCGACCGCCGCTATCACGGCTGGGAGCCGGGCGGCGACGAGTTCCTCTCCGGCGGCCTGACCGAAGCACTGCTCATGCACCGGCTGTTGCCGGAGGCGGATTTCCGCGCCTGGTTCGACGCCTTCCTGCCCGACATGGCGGCCGGCGAGCCGCGCAGCCTGTTCGTGCCGGCGACGGTCTCCGACCGGTCCGCCGGCAAGATCGCCCATCTCGACGGCCTCCACCTCAGCCGCGCCTGGTGCTGGCGGCAGCTCGCGCCGGCGCTGGAGCCCGATCTGGCCGGGCTCGCCCGGCGGACGGCCGACGAACATCTCGACGCCAGCCTGCCCCACGTGGCCGGCGACTATATGGGCGAGCATTGGCTCGCGACCTTCGCCTTGCTCGCGCTGGAGGCCTGAGTACGGTTCGTGCTATGCTCGGGCCGAGGAGGGACGCGGCATGGGCAAGCAGAGGAAGTTGACCGCCGGCGAGATCGCGCTCGCCCGCGCCGCCTTCGGCGACAAGATCGATTACGACAAGGTCAGGCTGAGCGACGGGCCGGGCAGCAACGCCGCCGCCCACATCGCCTTCATGAAAGGCAATCCCGCGATCACGATCGGCAACACGCTCTATTTCAAGCGCGATTTCTGCCCCGATTTCTCCGTCGCCGGCCAGAACGGCACCAGCTTCATGCACGAAATGACCCATGTCTGGCAGTATCGGACGCTGGGCATGCCGGCCTTCTTCGCGCGCTACGGGGCCGAGATCGTCAAGGCCAACGGCAAGCCGAACGACATGTACAAATATACCGAAGGGGAATCGAGATTCACCGAGGCCATGCTCGAGGCCCAGGCCCAGATGGTCGGCGACTATTACAAGGCCAAGGCCGAGGGCAATGCGGCGAAGACGGCGCGGCTCGCGAAGAATTTGGCGGTGAGCGGCTTCTACGGGCTTTGAGCGGGCAACCCCTCTCCCGTAAAGGACGGGAGACGGGCTATCCCGTCACTAACCCGCGCTGGTCCTCCCGGCCCATCGCCAGAAGGAAGGGCTCGGCCGCCTGCATCTCCTGGAAATCCGCCTTCGAGCGGAGCCCGCGCCATTCGATCGCGATCAGCGCCTGGGCGATGGCGCCGCCGAGCGTGTCGCCGGGGCCGAGCAGGACGATCCGGTCCGGCGCATGCTCCTTGACCGCGACCTGGATCGCTCGGGTGAAATCGTAGGTTTCGAGGATCTGGGTGACGAAGGTATAATCGTGCAACGCCTCGGCGCCGGTCGCGAAAGGCCGCCAGATGTGGCCGCGCCCGTCGATCATCGGCCGGGCCGGCGGGCCGAACCATTGCGTGGGCAGGGTGGCCGAAGCGCGCTGCGAGGAGCCGCGCATCAGCGGGCTATGGAAGGGGCCGTGGTTGACCAGGCGCAGCGGCTCCCGGCCCGGGCCCGACGGAGCTTCGGCGACGAGGGCGGCGAGGCCGGCTTCGTTGCCGGCGAAGACGATCATCCCGCCCAGCTCGATCGAGACGTCGAGCGCGCAGCCGGGACGGCCGCGGATCCTTGCCGCCAGGGCGAGCAGGGCCTCGCGCAGTCCGGGGGCCTCGTGCCATTGCTCGTCGACCAGGGTGATCAGGACCTGGCCGCCGGCCTCGCCCGCCTGGCTGTTCTCGCCCATCGCGTCGACGATTCGGAAGCCGTTCTCCGCGCTCACCGCGCCGGCGACGGCGAGGGCGGTGTACCAGCCCATCGAATTGCCGGTCACCGCGGCGATCTCGAAGCGCTTGGCGTCGATCGACAGATAATCGGCATAGGAGGCGGCGAAGATCAGCGGCGAAGCGATGTCGCCGCGCGTGTGCAGCGCCGGGCTGAAGCGCTCGGCGCCGTCGAGCTCGGAGAGGGTCGGCCGGCCGCGTTCGGCGCGCAGGCGGTCGAAGCCGGCAATGAGCTCGCCCTTGTCGCCATGGAAGCGCTTCAGATAGCCGAGCTCGCCCTTGCCGTAGGTGCCGCGCCCCGGGCAGACGACCAGCGCCGCCTCAGCCACGCACCATCTCCAGCGCCGCGGCGACGATCGAGTCGCGGCTGGGCAGGGTCAGCGTGGCGGCTCGGCCGAGCGGGATGAACGAATCCTCGGCCGCGATCCGCCGGCAGTGGACCTCCGGAGCGCGTTCGGCGAACAGCGCCATCAGCGCCTCGCTCTGCGACCCGGTCTTGCGGCATTCGTCGACGATCAGGACGCGCTCGCAGCCCGCGACCGCGTCGAGCAGGCCTTCCTCGTCGAGCGGCGCCAGCCATCGAAGGTCGATCACCCGCAGCTTCATCCCGTGCTGCTCGCCGAGGATCTTCCCGGCCTGGCGCGATAGGTAGTAGCCGTTGGCGTAGCTGATGATGGCGAGGTCGGTGCCGTCGCCGTGAACGCCCAATTCGCCGAGCCGGATCGGCTTCGCCTCGCCGGGGGCGGCATAGGTCGAGGTCCACAGACCGTCGCCCTCCTCGTGCAGGTCGCGGGTCATGTAGAGGGCGATCGGCTCGACGAAGACGACGACTCGCTGCTCCTCGAGCGCGAGCCGGACGCATTCGCGAAGCATCCCGACCGCGTCGGCGCCGTTGCTGGGGCAGGCGAGGATCAGGCCCGGTATGTCGCGGAAGACGGCGAGGCTGTTGTCGTTGTGGAAATGGCCGCCGAAGCCCTTCTGGTAGCCGAGGCCGGCGATCCGGATGACGGTCGGGTTGGTATATTGCCCGTTCGAGAAGAAGCTCAGGGTCGCCGCCTCGCCGCGTATCTGGTCCTCGGCATTGTGGACGTAGGCGAGGAACTGGATCTCGGTGATGGCGAGCAGCCCGACATGGGCGGCGCCGATGCCGAGGCCGAGGATGGTCTGCTCGTCGAGCAGGGTGTTGATCACCCGGCAGGAGCCGAAGCGCTCGTGCAGCTTGGCGGTGACGTTGTAGACTCCGCCCTTGGGACCGACATCCTCGCCGGCGACGATGATCTCGGGATGCGCCAGCATCAGGTCGGCGAGCGCCCAGCTCAAGAGCCGCGCCATGTGCTGGGGCTTGTCGATCATGCTCCTGTCGCGGGCGAACAGAGCCTCGCGCTGCTCGGGCGTGGGCGTGTTGGCCCGCACCGGCCCGCGCTTCGGCGGCACGATGCTGGCCATCACCGCCTGGCTCGTGGTCAGCTTGGGCCGGGCGATCGCCTGCTCGGCGACGCGGGCCAGGGTCGCTTCGGTCTCCCGGTAGAGATCGAGGATCTGGCGCTCCGCAAGCAGGCCCTGCTCGACGAGCAAGGCGGCGCTGTGGAGCAGCGGGTCGCGCTCCTCGTCCTCCTCGATCAGGGCCTTGCTGAGATAGGTGGCCTGGACGTCGGAGCCGGCATGGCCGTAGAGCCGGACGCAGTCCATGTGGAGGAAGACGGGCCGACGCCGGCTTCGGGCGATGCGCGCGGCCTCTCGCGCGCCGCGATAGCAGTCGACCATGTCGAGGCCGCTGCAATGCACATATTCGAGCCCCGGCCGGTCGCGGAACGAGGCCTGGATCCAGCCCTTCGGAGTCCGAGTCGAGATGCCGATGCCATTGTCCTCGCACAGGAAGATGAGCGGCATCGGGGTGCCCTGATAGGTCGCCCACCCGGCGGCGTTGAACGCGCCCTGGGCGGTCGAATGGTTGGCCGAGGCGTCGCCGAAGCTGGCCAGCACGATCGCATCGCGCGCCAGCGCCGTCTCCTCCAGCCTGACCGTCCTGGCGATGCCGAGGCCGAACGCGGCGCCGACCGCCTTGGGCAGATGCGAGGCGATGGTGCTGGTCTGCGGCGGGATGAAGAGCGGCCTGGAGCCGATCACCTTGTGCCGGCCGCCCGAGATCGGGTCCTCGGCCGAAGCGGCGAAAGAGAGCAGCATGTCCCAGCAGGGAGTCTGGCCGGGCAGCTGCTTCGAGCGGTGGATCTGGAAGGCGTTGGAGCGGTAGTGGAGGAAGGCCATGTCGTCGACGCGCAGGGCCTCGGCGACGGCGGCATTGTTCTCGTGGCCCGAGCTTCCGATCGTGTAGAAGCCCTCGCCGCGCGCCTGCAGCTTGCGCGACAGCCGGTCCATCTGGCGGCTCGCGACCTGGCTGTAGAAGGTCTCGACCATCGCCTCGGCGGAGAGGCCGACATCGCCCGGCTGGACGTCGCTCACGCGCCGCGGCAGCCGCCCCTCGCTAAGCCTGGCGACGAACTTCTCGTGAATGGCTTCGGCCGCGTCCATGCCGCGGCGCGTAGCGCTACGATCGGAAGGCGTCGAGGGCGAAACCCCTCTCCCGTGCTTTACGGGAGAGGAGGGGCCCGCCGCGAAGCGGTGGGAGGTGAGGGTCTGTAC
>JAXDPG010000077.1:0-8289 GCA_034668485.1 Sphingomonadales bacterium | reverse complement strand
CCTTGCGCCCGACGCGGCGGAGATCGAACGGCTCGCCGAGGCCGCCATCGCCCGCATGCCCGAGGGCTTCCGCCGCCATCTCGAGGGCGTCGTCCTGCGCGTCGAGGATTTCGCCGACGAGGAGGTGCTGGCCGAGCTCGGCATCGAGGACCCGTTCGAGCTCAGCGGCCTCTATACGGGCCGGCCGATCGGCGAGCGCTCGTCGATGCTGTCCGGCGAGCTGCCCGCCATGATCCACCTCTACCGCCGCCCGCTGCTCGACGAATGGGCGGAGACGGGGGTCGGCCTCGAGGCGCTGGTCACCCACGTCATCGTCCACGAAGCCGGCCACCATTTCGGCTTTTCCGACGCCGATATGCACGCGATCGAGGAAGCGGCGGGTTGAGCCTGCTCGCCTTCAGGGGGGTGGCCTGCGTGCGCGGCGGGCGGACCCTGTTCGAGGGTCTCGACCTGAGGCTGGAGCGGGGAGGGGCGGCGCTGGTCACCGGCCCGAACGGCGCCGGCAAGTCGAGCCTGATCCGCCTCGCCGCCGGCCTGCTGCCCCCGGCCGCGGGCGCGATCCAGCGCAATTCTTCGATGGCCCTCGCGGACGAAGGCCTGGCGCTGGACTCGAAGCTGACGCTCGCCCGCGCGCTCGGCTTCTGGAACCGCCTCGACGGCTCCGATCCGGCGGCGGCGATGGCGGCGATGGCCCTGACGAGGCTCGCCGAGGTGCCGGTGCGGCTGCTCTCGACCGGCCAGCGCAAGCGCGCCGCGCTGGCGCGGGTGCTGGCGAGTGGCGCCGACTTGTGTCTGCTCGACGAGCCCGCCAACGGCCTCGACGCGGACGGCGAGGCGCGGCTCGAAGCGGCGATCGCCGGCCACCGCGCCGGCGGCGGCGCCATTCTCGCCGCCTCGCATCAGCCGCTCGCTCTGCCCGGCGCGGCGCGGGTCGAGCTCGGATGAGCGCTCTCATCCTTCGCGAGCTTCGGCTCGCCGCGACCGGCGGCCGGGCGCTGCTTCCGCTCATCTTCTTCCTGCTGGTCGCCGCCCTCTTCCCGTTCGCCGTCGGCCCGGACGCCGCTTTGCTCTCCCGGGTCGGCGGCGGCGCCCTGTGGACGGCGGCGCTGCTCGCCGCCTTGCTCCCCGTGGACCGCCTGGTCGAGCCCGACCGGGCCTCGGGCGTGCTCGACCAGCTCGCGGTCCGCGGCATCGCCGAGGAGAATGTGGCGCTCGCCAAGCTCGCCGCCCACTGGCTGGCGTTCGGCCCGGCGCTGATGCTCGCCGCTCTTCCCGCCGCGGCGCTGATCAGGCTGCCCGCGCTTGTCCTCGCCCGCATCGAGCTCGGCCTCCTCGCCGGCACCCCCGGCCTCGCCGCCTTGAGCCTGATCGTCGCCGCCCTCACCTCGGGCCTGCGCACGGCGGGCGCTCTCGCCGGCCTGCTGATGCTGCCGCTGGCGGTGCCGATCCTGATCTTCGGGGCGGGGATGGCCGAGCCGGGCGCGGATTGGGGCGCTCTCAAGCTCCTCGCCGCGGCGTCGCTGCTGCTGGTGGCGATCGCCCCTTTCGCCGCCGGCGCGGCGATGCGGGCGGCGCGGGACTAGTCGCCCGACCAGCGCGCGAAGATCGCCGTCGGCAGCAGCAGGCCCCGCGCTTCCTCGCGCACCGCCATGTCGCCATACTCGACCCGTCCGCCGAGGTCGCCCAGGGCCTGCCTCAGCAACTCGCCGATCGCCAGCGCCGACATGCGCACCGCATAGACGGTGAGCACCAGGAAGCGGCTGTCGGCGTCGAGCAGCCGCCGGCAGTCGGCGATCAGCCCGGGCAGGCCCTCCTCGAGCTTCCAGACCTCGCCCTCCGGGCCGCGGCCATATTTGGGCGGGTCGAGGATGATCCCGTCGTAGCGCCGGGCCCGCCGCACCTCGCGCGCGGCGAACTTGCCGGCGTCGTCGACCAGCCAGCGGACCGGCGCCCCGGCCAGGCCGGACAGCCGCGCATTCTCCTTGCCGGCCTCGACCGATTTCTTCGACGCGTCGACATGGGTGACGCGCGCGCCCTTCGCGGCCATCGCCAGGGTGCCGACGCCGGTATAGCCGAACAGGTTGAGCGTCTCGCTCCCCTCCCCCAGCCGCTCGCGCATCCATGCCCATTGCGGCGCCATGTCGGGGAAGAAGGCGAGGTGGCGGAACGGGGTCGCCGACGCTCGGAACCGCACCTCCTCCCAGCCCAGCTCCCATCCGTCGCGGGGCACCGGGCGGCCGAACCGCCAGCGCCCGCCGCCCTCCTCGTCCGAGCCGGGGACGAACTCGCCGTCGGAATCCCAGTCGGCGGCGGCCGGCGCCCACATCGCCTGCGGCTCGGGCCGGATGAAGCGGTAGCGTCCGTAGCGCTCGAGCTTGCGGCCATGGCCGCTGTCGACGAGCCCGTAATCGGCCCAGGGCTCGGAAACTATCGTCGTCCCAGCGAAGGCTGGGACCCCCGAGAGAACAGTCTCGGAGCCTTTCACCCCCCGGGACCCCAGCCTTCGCTGGGGTGACGGCCTGACCGGTCCGTCACGCCGCCCGGACGGCCGGAAAGCCGATCGTCGCCCGCGCCCGCGGCCCGGCCAGCATCCTTCCGCCGGCCTCGCGCACCTGATCGACGGTCACCGCCTCGAGCTGCGCGATCACTTCGGCCGGCTCGACCAGGCGGCCGTGCACGGCGAGCTGCCGCGCGACATAATGGGCCTGGCCCCACGGACTCTCGATCGACATCAGCAGGGCCGCCCGCGACTGGGTCCGGACCCGGTCGACCTCGCGGGGAGTCACGCTCGCCGCCGCCTCGTGGACGATCTCCTCGATCAGCTGCGCGGCGGCCGCCGATTCGCGCCGGGCGGTGGCGGCATAGATGTAGAATATGCCCGCATCCGCATAGGGATGGAGCTGAGAATAGACCGAATAAGCGAGGCCGCGATCCTCGCGCACCTGCTGGAACAGCCGCGACGACATGCCGCCGCCGACCAGGTCGGAGAACAGCCGGGCGGCGAAATAGTCCGGATCAAGCTGGGCCGGCGCCGGGAAGGCCAGAGCGAGATGGGCCTGGTCGGCGGCGGCGCGGCCGACGCGGGTACCGCCGGTGAAGCGGGCGGGTTCCGGGGCGGGGACGGCGCCGGCGGGGAGGCCGCCGAGATGCCGCTCGGCGAGCTCGACCAGCCGGCTATGCTCGATCTTGCCGGCGCCGACCAGCATCAGGCCGCCGCCGCGGCCGAGGGCGGAGCGCCACGTCCGGAGGTCGCCGACCGAGATCGCGGCGATGCTCGCCTCGTCGCCGAGCACCGGCCGCCCGAGCGGCTGGTCGTCGAACGCCGCCGACCACAGCTCGTCGAAAATGATGTCGGAGGGGGTGTCGCGCGCTTCCCCCAGCTCCTGAAGGACGACGTCCTTCTCGCGTTCCAGGTCGGCCGCCTCGAAATGCGGTTTCAGCACGAGGTCCGAGACCAGCTCGACGCCAAGCGGCACGTGCTCGGCCAGCACCGACGCCATGAAGCTGGTGCCGTCCCGGTCGGTGGCGGCGTTGAGGTCGCCGCCGACATCCTCGATCGCCTCGCTGATCTCGCGCGCCGCGCGGCCGCCGGCGCCCTTGAACACCATATGCTCGAACAGATGGGCGATACCGTTCAATCGCGCCGGCTCGTGGCGCGAGCCGGCCTCGGCGTAAAGACCGACGGCGGCCGTCTCGATCGACGGCATCTCGCGGCTGGCGACCTTGAGGCCGTTGGGGAGGATGGTGAGCTGCATGAAAGAGCGCCCGTTAGTGGCTCAAGCCTGCCGCGGCAACTTCAACCGTCATTCTGAACTTGTTTCAGCATCCAGCGACGAGCCGCGGCGCGGATGGAGAACTGGACCCTGAACAAGTTCAGGGTGACGGGGGAGAGGGGCTCGCAGCCGCTTGCCGCTTGCGAAGCGCCAGGAGGTAGATGATCGTGGCGGCGGCGGCGAAGAAGAACCACTGGAAGGCGTAGGAGAGGCTGTTGTTCGTCACCTCCGCCGTTGGCGGCGCGCTCGCGGCGAGCCCGGGCGCCGGCCGCTCGGCGACGATCATCGGCCGCGGCGGGGGGGACTTGCCGGCCAGGCGATCGAGCAGCCCGGCGCGGGAAGGCTCGGCGGCGATCCGGCCCGTCACTTCGCCGCCCCGCCAGGCCGGCCGCGCCTTGGGATCGGCGGAGACTCCCAGATCGGCGGCGAAGCCGGGGCCTTCCGCGCCGGTGCGGCAATCGGCGATGAAGCGGGTGCCGCCCTGCCCGGAAGCGGCCTTGCCGCCGGTCCTGCGCCAGCCGGTCACCTCCAGGCAGAAGGCGGTGGCGCGGCGGTAGAGGAGGGCCTCGTCGGCGACCGCGGCCGACGGCAGCGCGATCGGCGGCAGCGCCAGGTTGCGCTCGTAGCGCGCCTGGAGCGCTTGCTTCTCGTCGGCTCGGCGCAGCTGCCAGAAACCGAGCGCGATCATGGTGGCGACCGCGGCTGCGACCAGCAGGGTCGGAACGGGCGGGAAGCGCATCATCTCGTCGTCCCGGCGCAAGCCGGGACCTCAGCTCGGAATGTCATAGCCCGTCTCCCTGAGGTACCGGCTTTCGCCGGTATGACGGCTCGCTCGCGCCTAACCGTGATATTCGGCGCCCCAGCCGCCCCACACGTAGATGCAGATGAACAGGAACAGCCAGACGACGTCGACGAAATGCCAGTACCAGGCCGCCGCCTCGAAGCCGAAATGCTGGTTCGGCTTGAAGTGGCCCTTATAGGCCCGGATCAGGCACACGATCAGGAAGATGGTGCCGATGATGACGTGGAAGCCGTGGAAGCCGGTCGCCATGAAGAAGGTCGAGCTGTAGATGTTCTGCTTGAAGGCGAACGGAGCGTTGGCATATTCATAGGCCTGGATGCTGGTGAAGGTCAGGCCCAGCAGGATCGTGCACCACAGGCCCTTGATGAGGCCGTTGCGGTCGCCGTGGATGAGGGCGTGATGGGCCCAGGTCACCGTCGTGCCCGAGCAGAGCAGGATCAGGGTGTTGAGCAGGGGGAAGCCGAACGGGTTCAGCACCTCCATGCCCTTGGGCGGCCAGACGCCGCCGATCGATTCGGCAGGCGACGGGAACAGGGCCGCGTCGAAGAAGGCCCAGAACCAGGCGAGGAAGAACATCACTTCCGACGCGATGAACAGGATCATTCCGTAACGCAGGTGGAGCTGGACGATCGGCGTATGGTCGCCGCCATGGGCCTCGCGGATGACGTCCGCCCACCAGCTGAACATGGTGAAGAGCACGCCGAGCACGCCCGCGCCCAGCACATAGGCGCCGCCGTTGACGTCGTGCATCCACATCACCAGCCCGCCGAAGAAGCCCAAGGCGGAAAAGGCGCCGACCAAGGGCCAGATGCTGGCTTCGACCAGGTGGTAGGGGTGGTTCTTCGCTCCGGCCATGTGTCATCCTCTGCCTCTGCCGTCACCCCGGCGGAAGCCGGGGCCCCAGCGAGGAAAGGCGCGGCGCCATTTTCCCCTGGGGTCCCGGCCTTCGCCGGGATGACGGACGCGTCTCTAGCCCCCCTCTTTTCCGGAATCCACCGGGTAAAAGGTGTAGCTCAGGGTGATTTCGCTGATCTGCCGGGCGTCCGGATCCTGCAGGATCTTCGGGTCGACGAAGAAGACCACCGGCATCCGCACTTCCTCGCCCGGCTTCAGCGTCTGCTCGGTGAAGCAGAAGCACTGGATCTTGGTGAAATATTTGCCCGCCTGGGTCGGGCTGACGTTGAAGCTCGCCGTCCCGGTGATCGGCCGCGCGGACAGGTTCTTCGCCGTGAAGAAGGCCATTTCCCGCTCGCCGATGGTGACGATCTCGCGGTTCTTCTCCGGGCCGAAGCGCCACGGCAGGCTGGTCGCGACATTGGCGTCGAAACGCACCGCCACTTCCTTGCCCGGCACCGGCCCCGGCGCCGCCGCCGCCCGCTGGGTGGTGCCGTCGAAGCCGGTCGCCTGGCAGAACAGGCGGTAGAGCGGCACGCTGGCATAAGCGAGGCCGACCATCGCCAGCACCAGCAGGGCGGCGAGGGCGGCGGTCCGCGAGTTGCGGCGAGCGAGGTCGGTCAATTGTGGACGCTCATCTTGGCGATGGTGATCGCGTAGACGAGGACGACGAAGGCGCCGAGCAGCAGCGCCATGATGATCGCCCGCGCCTTCTGGCGGCGGCGGATCTCGTCGTCGCGGGGATCGGTCATGCTAGCACCAGGCGGTCGAGGACCAGGGCGCCGAAGATCGCGAACAGGTACAGGATGGAATAAGCGAAAAGCTGCTTCTCGGGCTTCATCCCGGCCGGCTCGGCCGCCCGGCTGGCGAGGACTCGCAAGGCGAGGACGAGGAAGACGAGGCTGAGCGCCGCCGCCGCGATCCCGTAGAACGGTCCGGCCAGGCCCAGCGGCCACGGCGCCACCGCCGCCGCCGCCATCGGCAGCGTGTAGAGGGCGATCTGCTGCCGAGTCACTTTGGCCCCCGAGACCACCGGCAGCATCGGCACTCCGGCGGCGGCATAATCGGAGCGGACGAACAGCGACAGCGCCCAGAAATGGGGCGGCGTCCACAGGAAGATCAGGACGAAGAGCAGCACCGGAAGCAAAGTGACGTCCCCTGTCGCCGCCGCCCAGCCGATCACCGGCGGAAAGGCGCCGGCGGCGCCGCCGACGACGATATTCTGCGGCGTCCGCCGCTTCAGCCACACCGTGTAGACGAGCACGTAGAACAGGATCGAGGCGGCGAGGATCGAGGCCGCCAGCCAGTTCGCCGCCAGTCCCATCAGCAGCACCGAGAAGAAAGCGAGGCCGACTCCGAAATGGAGCGCGGTCTGCCGGTCCAGCCGCCCGGCGGGGATGGGGCGGGAGGCGGTGCGCTTCATCTTCGCGTCGAGGTCTGCCTCGTACCACATGTTGAGCGCCGCGGCCGCGCCCGCGCCGAGGGCGATGCACAATATGGCGGTGAAGCCGAGCACCGGGTGGATCGCGACCGGCGCCGCGAGCAGGCCGCAGAGGCCGGTGAAGACGACGAGGCTCATCACCCTGGGCTTGGTCAGAGCGAGCAGGTCCCGCCAGTCGGCGGGGAGGGGGGTGTCGGCGGAGGCGGTCACGCTCGTCATATAAGCATCCCCGTCGCCCCAGCGAAGGCTGGGGCCCCGGGGGTGAAGGGCGCGGCGCCTTTCACCCGCCGGGATCCCCGCCTTCGCGGGGATGACGGCCTAGTCGATCCTCGGCAGGGTCGAGAATTGGTGGAAGGGCGGCGGGCTCGACAAGGTCCATTCGAGCGTCGTCGCGCCTTCGCCCCAATAATTGTCGGCCGCCTTCCTTCCGGCCAGCAGCGACCAGACGATGTTGAGGAAGAAGAACACCATCGAGGCGGCGACCAGGTAGAAGCCGATCGTGGCGACGTGGTTCCACCCCGCATAGGCGTCGGCATAATCCGGAACGCGCCGCTGCATCCCCTGCAGGCCGAGGAAGTGCATCGGGAAGAACAGGATGTTGACGCCGACGAAGAACAGCCAGAAGTGGATCTGGCCGAGCAGCTCGTTGTACATCTTCCCCCACATCTTCCCGAACCAGTAATACCAGCCCGCGAACAGCGAGAAGACGGCGCCGAGCGACAGCACGTAGTGGAAGTGGGCGACCACGTAGTAGGTGTCGTGGACGTTGTTATCGATGCCGCCGTTGGCGAGCACCACGCCGGTGACTCCGCCGACCGTGAACATGAAGATGAAGCCCAGCGCCCACAGCATCGGCGTCTCGAACGTGAGCGAGCCGCCCCACATCGTCGCGATCCAGCTGAAGATCTTGATGCCGGTCGGCACCGCGATCACCATCGTCGCCGCCGTGAAGTACATCTTGGTGTTCACGTCCATGCCGACGGTGAACATGTGGTGCGCCCAGACGACGAAGCCGATCACTCCGATCGAGACCATCGCATAGGCCATGCCGAGATAGCCGAAGATCGGCTTGCGGCTGAAGGTGGCGATGACCTGGCTGATCATGCCGAAGCCGGGCAGGATCATGATGTAGACCTCCGGATGGCCGAAGAACCAGACGAGGTGCTGGTACAGGATCGGATCGCCGCCGCCCGAGGCGTCGAAGAAATGGGTTCCGAAATTGCGGTCGGTCAACAGCATGGTGATCGCGCCCGCCAGCACCGGCAGCGCCAGCAGCAGCAGGAAGACGGTGACCAGGATCGACCAGACGAACAGCGGCATCTTGTGCAGCGTCATCCCGGGCGCGCGCATGTTGAAGATGGTGGTGATGAAGTTGATCG
>JAXDPG010000076.1:0-6760 GCA_034668485.1 Sphingomonadales bacterium | reverse complement strand
TCGGCGAGGCGCTGGGGCTCGACTGGGCGCAGGGCGCCGCCAACCGCTTCCAGGCCAAGGACCAGTGGGAGCGGCTGCTGACCGCCGGCCTCGCCCGCGATTTCGAGCAGCTCCGCCTCGATTTCCTGCACAGGAAGCGCAGCGGCGAGCCCAGCGAGGCCGTCGACCAGTGGGTCGCCTCCCAGGGTCCCCGTATCGAGCAGTTCCGCCGGGTCGTCGAACGGGTCCGCAACGCCCCCGCCACTACTGCCCCCATGCTCGCCCAGATCGCGACCCAGGCGAGGGTGCTGCTGGGGCGGTAGATCCTCCCCATCGCCAGATGGGGAGGGGGACCACCCGAAGGGTGGTGGAGGGGTAGCTGCGCAGGCCTTGTCAATTACCCCTCCACCATGCTTCGCATGGTCCCCCTCCCCATGCGTTTCGCATGGGGAGGATGAGGCTAGCCCCGCCCCTCTCCCCCCTCTATCAACCCGCCATGGCGCGAGGCGGCGAGAGCAAGGGCATCAGCCGGCGGACGCTGCTGGTCGGCGGCGGCGCCGGCGCGGGGCTGATCCTGGCCTGGGCGCTGTGGCCGCGGACCTTCGAGCCCAACCTTCGCGCCGGCGAGGGCGAGCAGGTCTTCAACGCCTTCCTCAAGATCGGCTCGGACGGGCGGGTCATCGTGGCGGTGCCGCAGGCGGAGCTCGGCCAGGGCAGCTGGACCGCTTTGCCGCAGATCCTCGCCGACGAGCTTGGCGCCGACTGGCGCACGGTCGGAGTCGAGCCGGCGCCGCTCGGCCCCTTTTATGCCAACCGCCTGCTCGGCGAGGGCGAGGAGGACGGCTCGTTCGCGGGCGGGATCGGCCGTTGGCGGGCGCGCCGGTTCGAAGGCGGCGAGATGGCGATGCTGACGGCCGGCTCGACCTCGGTTCGGGCCTTCGAAAAGCCGCTCCGCGAAGCGGGCGCCGGCGCCCGGGCGCTGCTGATGAGGGCGGCGGCACGGCAATGGGGCGTCGATTGGGAGACTCTCGACACCGCCGCGGGCTTCGTCGTCGACGGCGGGCGCAGGCTCGCTTTCGCCGACCTCGCCGAGGCCGCCGCCGCCGAGGAGCTGCCCGCTTTTCTTCCGATCCGCGCCGGGATCGACAACCGGCTCGCCGGCCAGAAGCTGCCGCGCCTCGATCTGCCTTCGAAGGTCGACGGCTCCGCCCCGTTCGCGGCCGACATCAGGCTGCCCGAGATGGTCTATGCCTCGGTCCGCGCCGGGCCGACCGAGGACAGCCGCCTCGCCGGCTGGGACCGGGCGGCGGGGCTGGCCGTGCCGGGCGTGCTCGGCGCCTTCGACGCGCCGGGCTGGGTCGCCTGCGTGGCGAGCAACTGGTGGGCGGCGGACCGGGGCGTCGAGGCGCTCCGGACCCGCTGGGAGGTGCCTCACCCCCCGCTCTCCGCCGAGAGCGTCGATGCCGCCCTGATCGCGGCTTTAGAGCGCCACGAGGGCCGCCGGGCCTATGCGCGGGGCGATCTCGCCGACGCGTTCGAAGGCGGGCACGTGCTGCGCGGCCATTATCGGGCCGCTCCGGCCGCGAATGCGCCGCTGGAGACCCTGACCGCGACCGCCCGCCTCAGCGGCGACCGGCTCGAAATCTGGGCGCCGACCCAGGCGCCGGGGCTGGCGCGGGCGGCGGCGGCGCGGGTGGCGGGTGTCGGCGAGGCCGCCGTCACGCTCTACCCGACGCTGATCGGCGGCGGCTACGGCCGCAAGCTGGAGACGCGGGCGATCGAGCAGGCGGCGATGCTGGCGGTGCGCACCCGGCGTCCGGTGCAGCTGGTCTGGTCGCGGCTCGAGGAGAGCGTGCAGGACGCCTTCCGTGCCCCCGCCCGGGCGCAATTGCTGGCGAGGCTCGACGAAGGCGGCATCGTGCTCGGCTGGCAGGCGCGGATCGCCGCCCCCGACACCGCCGCCCAGCTCGAGGCCCGGTTGCGCGGCGGCGGCACGGCGATGGCGTCGATCGGCGATCCGGTCGCCGGGGCGGTGCCGCCTTACGCGATCCCGGCGGTGGCGGTCGACCATCTCCCGGCCGAGACCGGCCTTCGGGTCGGCGGCTGGCGCTCGGGCGCGCACAGCTATTGCGTCTTCTTCACCGAGAGCTTCATGGACGAGCTCGCCCGGATCTCGGGCCTCGAGCCGCTCTCCTTCCGGATGCAGATGCTGGGCGACAATCCTCGGCTCGCGCGCTGCCTGACCACCGCGGCGACGCTCGGCGGCTGGGACGGCGGCCCTCCGGGAAGCGCGATGGGCATTGCCTGCCACAGCGCCTATGGCAGCCATATCGCCACCCTGGTCGAGGTCGAGGTGACCGCCGAGCAGCGCATCCGGGTGCTGCGCGCCATCTGCGCGGTCGATTGCGGCCGCCTCATCAATCCCGAGATCGTCACTCAGCAGGTCGAGGGCGGCCTCCTCTTCGGAATCGGCGCCGCGACCGGCCAGGAGCCCGGCTTCGCGGAGGGCCGGCCCGATCTTCGCGGCATCGGCCAGTTCGGCTTCCCGACCCTGGCCTCGTCGCCCGATGTGACCGTCGAACTGCTCGACAGCGAGGAGGAGCCGGGCGGGGTCACCGAGCTCGGAGTGCCGACCGCGGCGCCGGCCATCGCCAACGCGCTCCACGCCCTCACCGGCCGTCGGCTCCGCTCGCTGCCCTTGAGGGTGGGCGGATGAGCCGGCCCGCAGGCCACCCGCCGGTGCCCCCGCCCAGGGTGGGAATCCTTCTGATCAACCTCGGCACGCCCAACCGGCCCGAGCCGGGCGCGGTCCGCCTCTACCTCAAGGAATTCCTGTCCGATCCCAGGGTGATCGAGATCCCGCAGCTCGTCTGGAAGCCGATCCTTCACGGGATCATCCTGAGGACCCGGCCGAAGAAGTCGGCGCATGCCTATCGGCAGGTCTGGAGCGGCGAAGGCTCGCCGCTGGCCGCGATCACCGCCCGGCAGGCGAAGGCGCTCAGGGGCGCGTTCGGCGACGACGTGATCGTCGACCATGCGATGCGCTACGGCGAGCCCGCCATCGCGGCACGGATCGAGGCGCTCAAGAGCCAGGGCTGCGAGCGCATCCTGATCGCGCCGCTCTACCCGCAATATTGCGCGGCGACGACCGCCACCGCCAATGACGAGGCGTTCGCCCATCTGCGCCGGATGCGCTGGCAGCCGGCGGTGCGGACGCTGCCCCCTTATCATGACGATCCGGCCTATATCGGGGCGCTGAAGGCCCGGCTGGAGGAGGGGCTGGCGGCGCTCGATTTCGAGCCTCAGGCGATCGTCGCCAGCTTCCACGGCATGCCGCAACGCACGCTGGAGCTCGGCGACCCCTATCATTGCCATTGCCGCAAGACGGCGCGCCTCCTCGCCGAAGCGAGCGGCCGCGAGCTGCTCGTCGCCTTCCAGTCGCGTTTCGGGCGGGCGAAGTGGCTCGAGCCCGCCACCGACAGGACGCTGGCGGAATTGCCGGAGCGAGGGGTGACCAGAGTGGCGGTGGTCGCGCCTGGCTTTTCGGCGGATTGCCTCGAGACGCTCGAGGAGCTGGCGATACGCGGCCGCGCCGCCTTCCTGGCCGCCGGCGGAACCGATTTCGCCTACCTCCCCTGCCTCAACGACAGCCCTGCAGGGCTGGAAATGCTGCGCAGCATTTTGGGTCGCGAGCTTGAAGGTTGGAGGAGCCGCACGTAAGGCGCGCCCACAACGAAAAAAGCAGGAGAGAAAAATGGCACGCGTCGCGATCGTCACCGGCGGCACCCGAGGCATAGGCGAGGCGATCAGCATCGCTCTGCGCGACCAGGGCGTCACCGTCGCCGCCAATTATGCCGGCAATGACGAGAAAGCGCGCGAGTTCACTCAGCGGACCGGGATCAAGGCCTTCAAATGGGATGTCGGCGACTATGAGGCCTGCCAGGCCGGGGTCGCGCAGGTCGAGGCCGAGCTGGGCCCGGTCGACGTCCTCGTCAACAACGCCGGGATCACCCGCGACGGCACGATGAAGAGGATGACCCGCCAGGCCTGGGACGAGGTGATCGACGTCAATCTGGGCGGCTGCTTCAACATGGCCAAGGCGGCGTTCGAGGGCATGCAGAGCCGCAAGTTCGGCCGGATCGTCAACATCGGATCGATCAACGGCCAGGCGGGCCAGTACGGCCAGGTCAATTACGCCGCCGCCAAGTCGGGCATCCACGGCTTCACCAAGGCCCTGGCCCAGGAGGGCGCCCGCGCCGGAGTCACCGTCAACGCGATCGCGCCCGGCTATATCGACACCGACATGGTCGCGGCGGTGCCCGAGGACGTGCTCGCCAAGATCGTCGCCCGGATTCCCGTCGGCCGGCTCGGCAAGGCCGAGGAGATCGCCCGCGGAGTCGTCTTCCTGTGCGGCGAGGAAGCGGGGTTCATCACCGGCTCGACGCTCAGCATCAACGGCGGCCAGCACATGTATTGAGCGATGACGGGGCCGGTGAAGCGCTCGGTGATGATCGCCGGCCATGCGACCTCGATCAGCCTCGAGCCGGTCTTCTGGGAGGCGCTCAGGGCAGCTGCCGAGGCGGAGGGCGTGCCCCTGTCAGCCTTGGTCGCCCGCCTCGATGCGGCTCGGGTGGGCGCGCCCGACCCGCCCAACCTCGCCAGCGCCATCCGCGTCTGGCTGTTCGAGCGGGCGCGGGGCTAACCCCTCTCCCTCCTCTCCCGCGAAAAGCGGGAGAGGGCTTAGTCCGCTTCCACCTCTTTCGAATAAAGCTCCCTGAGCGTCTTCTTGTCGATCTTGCCCGTGCCCAGCTTCGGCAAGGGTTCGTCATAGACCCAGATATATTGCGGCACCTTGTACGTTGCGATCCGGCCGTCGAGGAACAGGCGCAGCGTGTCGGCGTCGAACGCCCGGTCGTTCTCGCAATAGATGGCCGCCGCGGGCACTTCGCCGAGCCGCTCGTCGGGCACGCCGAACACGGACGCTTCCGAGACCGAGGGATGCGAGTAGACCGCCGCCTCCACTTCCTGGCAGCTGATATTCTCGCCGCCGCGGATGATGATGTCCTTCTTGCGGTCGACGATGAATAGATAAACGTCCTCGTCGAGATAGCCGATGTCGCCGGTCTTCAGATATCCGTCGGCCGTGAACGCCGAAGCGGTCGCCGCCGGGTCGTTCCAATAGCCGCGGAAATTGGCCGCCGAGCGGATTCCGATCTCGCCGGTCTCGCCGACCGGGAGATGGCGGTCGCCTTCGCCCAAAATGGCGAGCTCGACCATCGGCTTGTGCGGCCGCCCGGTCGAGGCGGGCTTGTCGGCGTAATTCTGCCAGAAATTGCCGCAGCCGACCGCATTGGTCTCCGTGAGGCCGTAGCCCAAAGCGGGCTGGGCCCCCTTGAAGCTCTCCCGCAGCCTTTTGACGTGGGCGACGGGGCGCGCCGCGCCGCCGGCGGCGATGTCGGTCAGCGAAGAGAGGTCGTATTTGCCGCGGTCGGGATGCTGCATCAGCTCGAGGCTCATCGTCGGCACGCCGACGAAATAGGTGACCTTCTCGTCCTGGATCAGCCTCAGCGCCTCGCCCGGATCCCATTTCGCCATCAGCACCATGCCGCGGCCGATGACGAAGCTGTTCAAGAGCACCGGCACCTCGCCGGTGACGTGGAACAAGGGGACGTTGACGAGCGTGCGCGGCGGATTGGCCGGGCTGCGGCCCTCGCTCTCCATGATCCCGAGCAAGGCGAGCAGGCTTACCGCATAGGTGTAGATGCCGGTGGTGACGGCGCGGTGGCTGGAAATGGCGCCCTTGGCGACCCCGGTCGAGCCGGAGGTGAAGAGGATGGTCGCGTCGTCCTCGGGCAGGACTTCGGGCAGCTCCGCCCCGCCGCGGCTCAGAAGCGGCGCCAGCGCCTCGGCGATCGGCTTCTGGATCGGCAGGGTCACGCTGGCGATGCCGAGGCCGGTCGCCTCGAGCCGCTTCGCGCGCGGCGCGTCGCACAGCACCAGGCACGGCTCGGTCAGGGCAAGGCCGTGGCGAAGCTCGTCGGCCTGCCACCAGCCGTTGACCAGCGTGGCGATTCCGCCGGCCTTCAGCACCGCCATGTAGGCGACGATCCAGGCCGGGCAGTTGCGCATCGCGATCGCCACCCGGGAGCCCTTCGTCACGCCCCAGCCGCCCGCCAGGGCCCGCGCCAGCCGGGTCGCCTGCTCGTTGAGCTCGCTAAAGCTGAGCCGCTCGCCGTCGGCGATCACCGCCACCGTCCCGGCGTGGAGCGCGCAGAAGGCGTCGAACATGCCGGGCAAGGTGGGCGGCAGGTTGGCGACGATCTTGCGCCCCTCGGCATCCTCGCCGAGCTGGATGCGGCCGCCGGGGCCCGTCACCTGCGCCAGCGCCGCGTCGAACTTGCGGTCCAGCTCGCTGGGCATCCTGCTCTCCCTTTCCGTTTCTTCTTCCTCCTCCTAGGGTCCGGACCCATTACCGGCAACGGCCATGACGGGGCGGAAAGGCGGTCAGGGCTAGGAGCGAGGAGGGAGCGATGCAGGGACATCGTGACCGACGAGCGACGCCGCCATGGCCGCCTCTCCGCCCCGCCGCGGAGCGGTCGCCCGGAGAAGGGCACCGGCTACGTCGCGACGCTTGTGCGGGCAACAAGCCCGCCCTGCTCGCCACTCCTTGCCGGTGCCCTTCTCGGGCGATCCTGGCCATTGCCGATGATGAGTACAGGCCCTAATCCTTGCGGCATCGCACCATCGGCGGAGCGGGAGGGGTGAGATCTCGGAGAGGGCG
>JAXDPG010000075.1:0-8642 GCA_034668485.1 Sphingomonadales bacterium | reverse complement strand
CTGTGCGGGCCAGCGCCACGGTCGCTGCGTCGAAGGGCGGAGTCTCGAAGGCGCCGAGCGGGCCGTTCCACACCAAAGTGCGGCAGGTCTTGATCGCATCGGCGAGCGCTTCGACCGCGGCCGGCCCGATGTCGAGGATCATCTCGTCGGCGGCGACCTCGTGGACGTTGCAGGTGCGCAGGCTCGGCGGGTTGGCGGCGAATTCCTTCGCCACCACCACGTCATAGGGGAGATGCACGGTGCAATTCGCCCGCTCAGCCGCGTCGAGTATCGCGAGCGCGGTCGGCGCGAGCTCGTGCTCGCACAGCGACTTGCCGACGCCGATCCCGCGGGCGGCGAGAAAGGTGTTCGCCATGCCTCCGCCGATGATCAGGTGATCGACCTTGGCGACGAGGTGGCGCAGCACCTCCAGCTTGGTCGAGACCTTGGCGCCGCCGACCACCGCCGCGACCGGCCGCTCGGGCTCGCCCAGCGCCTTTTGCAGCGCCTTCAGCTCGGCTTCCATGGCGCGGCCGGCATAAGCGGGAAGGAGATGGGCGAGGCCCTCGGTCGAGGCGTGGGCGCGGTGCGCGGCCGAGAAGGCGTCGTTGACGTAGAAATCGCCGAGGCGCGCAAAGCGCCGGGCGACGGCGGGGTCGTTCTTCTCCTCGCCGAGGAAGAAGCGGGTATTCTCGAGGATGGCGACGTCGCCCGGCTGGAGCATCGCCACATTCTCCTCGGCCACCTCCCAGTCGACGTAACGGACCGGCCGGCCGAGCACCTCCTGATAGGCCCGGGTGACGAGCGACAAGGAGAAGTCCGGACTCGGCACCTTCGGCCGCCCGAAATGGGCGAGGAGGAGGACGATGGCACCCTTGTCGGCGAGCTCGGTCACGGTCGGCAAGGTGGCGCGAAGGCGGGTGTCGTCGGTGACCTCGAGGTCCGCCATCGGCACGTTGAGGTCGACCCGGACCAGGGCCCTTTTCCCTCTCACGTCGCCGAGATCGTCGAGGGTGCGGAACGACGTCATGGCGTCACGCTCCCGTCACCCCAGCGAAGGCTGGGGCCCCAGGGGGTGAAGGCTGCGGGCGCCTTTCACCCGCGGGGATGCCAGCCTGCGCTGGCACGACGTGCGACATCAGATCAGCCGCGCCATCGCGCCGGCGGTGTCGACCATCCGGTTCGAGAAGCCCCATTCATTGTCGTACCAGGAGACGACCCGGACCAGCCTGCCTTCCAGGACCGCCGTCTCGAGGCTGTCGACGGTCGAGCTCGCCGGATTGTGATTGTAGTCGATCGAGACGAGCGGCTCCTCGCTATAGTCCAGGATCCCGGCCAGAGGCCCGCTGTCGGCGGCGGCGCGAAGGGCGCCGTTCACCTCCTCCAGGCTGGTGTCGCGCTTCGGCGTGAAGGTCAGGTCGACCAGGCTGACGTTGGGAGTCGGCACCCGGATCGCCGAGCCGTCCAATTTGCCCTTCAGTTCGGGCAGCACCTCGCCGACGGCGCGGGCGGCGCCGGTCGTGGTCGGGATGATCGACATGGCGGCGGCGCGGGCTCGGCGCTTGTCGCTATGGATCTGGTCGAGGATCTTCTGGTCGTTGGTATAGGCGTGGACAGTGGTCATCAGCCCGCGCTCGATTCCGATCGAATCGTTCAGCACCTTGGCGACCGGCGCCAGGCAGTTCGTCGTGCACGAGGCGTTGGAGACGATCGTGTGGCCGGCTTCGAGCCGCTCGTGATTGACTCCGTAGACGACGGTGAGATCGACCCCTTTCGCCGGGGCGGAGATCAACACTTTCTTCGCTCCCGCAGTAAGATGCGCCCCGGCCTTGTCACGGTCCGTGAAGAAGCCGGTGCACTCCAGCACGAGGTCGATGCCGTTGTCGCCATGGGGCAGCTTGCCCGGCTCGCGCTCGGCCGTGACATGGATTCGCCGGCCGTCGATGATGAGGTCGTTGCCGTCGGCACGGACCTCGCCCGGCCAGGCGCCGTGGACCGAGTCCCGCTTGAACAGCAGCGCGTTGGATTCGGCGTCGGCGAGATCGTTGATCGAGACCAGCTCGAGCCCGCTGTCCGATTTCTGGAGCAGGGCCCGGGCCACCAGACGGCCGATCCGCCCGAATCCGTTGATCGCAACTCTCGTCGCCATGTCATTGATCTCCTTGAGATTCCAGAGCCGCGACAATGCGCGGCACGATCGCCTCGGCGGTGAAGCCGAAGCGCTTGAACAGATCCTCCGCCGGCGCCGACGCGCCGAACCGGTCGAGGCCGATGGCGAGCCCGCCGGCGCCGATATAGCGCTCCCAGCCGAGCGTCGTCCCGGCCTCGATCGACACCTTGAGGGCGCCCTCCGGCAGCAGGTCGCTCCGGTAGCTCGCCTCGGCGGCGTCGAACAATTCCCAGCAGGGCATCGAGACGACGTCGGCCCCGATCCCCTGCCCTTCGAGCGCCTCCCGGACCGCGACCGCAACCTCGACCTCGGAGCCGGTCGCGATCAGCACGACGCGCCGCTCCGCGCCGGCCGCGCGCAGGCGATAGGCGCCTTGGGCCGAGAGATTGGCGGCGCGCTCCGTCCTCAGCTGCGCAAGGTTCTGGCGGCTCAGGGCGAGCAGCGAGGGACCGTCGCGCCGCTCCAGCGCCAGCGCCCAGCATTCGGCGGTTTCCACAGCATCCGCAGGGCGATAGACGGCGAGGTTGGGAATCAACCTCAGGCTGGTCAGATGCTCGACCGGCTGGTGGGTGGGACCGTCCTCGCCGAGGCCGATCGAATCGTGGGTCATCACGTAGATCACCCGCACCCCCTGCAGCGCCGACAGGCGGATTGCGGGGCGGCAATAATCGGAGAAGACCAGGAAGGTGCCGCCATAAGGGATCACGCCGCCGTGCAGGGCCATTCCGTTCATCGCCGCGGCCATCCCGAACTCGCGGATTCCGTAATAAATATATCGTCCGGAATAATCCTCTTTCGTCAGAGGCTTCTGGCCCTTTGTTTTTGTATTGTTTGAACCGGTCAGGTCGGCCGAGCCGCCGATCGTCTCGGGCAGGTCCGCGTTGATCGCCTCCAGCGCAAGCTCCGAAGCCTTGCGGGTGGCGATAAGTTGAGGATTCGCCAGAAGTCGCTCCAGATGTGGAGAAATCGCGAATTCTCGCGGCAGCCGCCCCTCCATCCGGCGCACGAACTCGTCGCGCCCGGGGCTGGCGGCGAGCCGCGCCCGCCAGTCTTCGTGCGCCTGCCGGCCCCGCCCGCCCGCCGCCCGCCATCCGGCGAGCACGTCACTTGGAATTTCAAAGGGCTTTGCAGTCCAAAGCAGCTGCTTGCGGGCCGCGGCGACCTCGTCCGCGCCGAGCGCGGCGCCGTGGGTGGCGGCGGTGCCCTGCTTGTTGGGCGCACCCCAGCCGATGATGGTGCGGCAGGCGATCAGCGAGGGTCTCGGATCGGCCAGCGCTTCGTCGATCGCCCGGCGGATGTCGGCGAAGTCGTGGCCGTCGCACGAGACCGTATGCCAGCCGCTCGCCTGGTGGCGGGCGACGGCGTCTTCGGTCCGCGACAGTTCGGTCGAACCGTCGATGGTGATCCTGTTGTCGTCCCAGAAGACGTTGAGGCGGCCGAGGCCGAGATGCCCGGCAAGCCCCACCGCCTCGTGGTTTATCCCCTCCATCAGGCAGCCGTCGCCGGCGACGACCCAGGTCCGGTGATCGACCAGATCGTCGCCGAAGACGGCGTTCAGGTGCCGCTCGGCGATCGCCATTCCGACCGCCATCGCGAGCCCCTGGCCGAGCGGGCCGGTGGTCGCCTCCACCCCCGCCAGCATGAAATTCTCCGGATGCCCGGCGCAGGGCGAGCCGAGCTTGCGGAAGTTCGCGATCTCCTCGATCGTCGGGTGGGCGTAGCCGGTCAGGTGGAGCAGCGAGTAGATCAGCATCGAGCCGTGGCCCGCGGAGAGGACGAAGCGGTCGCGGTCGTGCCAGGACGGATCGGCCGGATCGTGCTTCAGATATTCGGTGAAGAGGATGGTGGCGACGTCGGCCATCCCCATCGGCATTCCGGGATGGCCAGAATTGGCGGCCTGCACCGCGTCCATCGACAGCGCTCGGATGGCGTTGGCGAGCAGTCTCGGATCGGCGGCCATGCACTTTCCCAAGCGGGGCGCCCGGGCGGGCGCGAAGGAGAATCGGGGGACGCTCCGGTCGAGCGCTCCTTTATCGGCGGGCGCGCGCCCGTCAACCGTCAGGGTCCGTACTCGATACCGGCAAGGGCCACGCCCCGCTGTTTTCAAAGCCGGGACGGTCATGCTATGCAGCGCCGATGGGGCAAGACAGAGCGGAAATGGCCATCGGCCGGATCGAACGGGCGCTTGCGCGGATCGAGAGCGCCGCCGCTCGCGGCTCGGCGTCCGCGGAGGCCGCCGACGGCGCCTTGCGGGAGGCCCATGAGGCGCTGCGCGGCCGGGTCCACGAGGCGCTCACCCAGCTCGACGGGCTGATCGCCGTCGCGGAGCGCGGCTGATGGCGTCGGTCGAGGTCGAGATCGCCGCCCGCAAATATTCGGTCGCCTGCCGCGACGGCGAAGAGGAGCATCTGCGCTCGGTCGCCGCCATCGTCGACGGCAAGGCGCAGGACGCGGCGTCGGCCCTGGGCAGCCTCAGCGAGGCTCGGCAGCTGCTGTTCGCCTCCCTCCTCCTCGCCGACGAGCTCAAGGAGCACCGCTCCGGTCAGGCCCCGCCGCCGGCCGCCGAGCCCGATCCGGTCCTCGCCGACGCGCTCGAGCGCCTCGCCGAACGCGTCGAAAGCCTGGCCGAACGGCTTGAGCGGAACGGCGCGACCCCCTAGATAGGTCCCGACGGGTACTGCCCGGTACGAGCTTCTAGAACATCCCTGGGCGATAAGCATCCTCGGGGACTCTCCCTGGTCGGGCCCTGGTCCGGCACATAGGGTTCCCAACCTGACGTTGACGCGTCAGAGGATATTCAAGCAAACGGCCATGGTGGTCCCGTCACCCTCCCCTCCCGGCAAGGCCGAGCTTCGCGAACGGACGCTGGCGCGTCGCCGCGCCTATGCGCGCTCGCTCGAGCCCGGGATGCGGGCCGAGCTCGAGCGCAAGCTGGCCGAGATCGTCCTGCCACGGCTCATCGCGGCAAAGGTCGTCGCCGGCTACCACCCGCTGAAGGACGAGATCAGCCCCTACGCGATCCTCGAGCGGCTCGGAAGCGGGCAGCGCGCCGTCCTGCCCTGGTTCCTCGACCGCGACGCCCGGATGCTGTTCCGCGAGGCGCCGGCCAGCGAGCCGAGCCCCTGGGGCGTGCTGCAGCCCTTCGCCAAAGCCGAGGCGCTCGCCCCCGACGTCGTCCTCGTCCCGCTGGTGGCGGCCGACCGTCGCGGCACCCGCATCGGCCACGGCAAGGGCCATTACGACCGCGCCCTCGCCCACCTGCGCGAGGGCGGCGCGATCTTCGCCATCGGCCTCGGCTGGGAGGCGCAGATCCTCGACGACCCGATCCCCGCCGACCCCTGGGACGTCCCGCTCGATGCGATCGCCACGCCCGGCGAGTGGATCGACTGCCGGTGAAGCCAAGCTGGAGAAAGCCGGCGGGGATTTTGCTGATCCTGCTGCTGATCGCGGCCTGGGGGTTCGTGGTGGTGACGGTGGCGGAGTGGCTGCCGCCGCTGCCCTGGCCGCTCAAGGCGCTGTTCTTCGTCGTGGCGGGGATCGTGTGGATATTGCCGTTGAAGCCGCTGCTGAGGTGGATGGAGCTGGGACGATGGAGGAAATGACCTCGGCCGATTGTGCCGATCGAGGCCTGTTTCACCCAAAGCACCAAAGCACCAAAGAGGCTGCGGGGCGGAAGTTGTCCGAGGCCGGACGATCGACCCTCGAGTGGAGCGACCTAGTCGCTCCTGGAGGCAAGCGGTCATGGACTCGGGCTCGACGGGTTGGGCCGCTCTGGCCCCTTTGGTGCTTTGGTGCTTTGGTGCTTTGGTGCTTTGGGTGAAACCGCATAAGAATGGGGTCAGTTACCGGGACCTGTCCCCATATCTCTGCCCGGGCGAAGTGCTGCAGTTTTCTCGACGCAATCAGCTTCAATGCGACGGACGGCAAACGCTGGACCTAGCCGAAACCGATTTCTGGATGAAGCGTCGCACGCCTTGCCTTGCAGCCGCCCCAAGCGCACATGAGAGCTATGGCGACGAGTTCCCCCACCAGCTCCGGCAAGAACCACAAGCCCGCCGTACTGGGCCGCAGTGCCGCATCCGGTCGCTATGTAATGGCGCCTGTTGTGACTAAAAAATCCAGCGTCTCGGACAAGCGGATCACGGCAGCTGTGAAAAGCGTGCTTGCCAAGAAGTTGTGGAAAGCCTTGTCGGGGAAAACAGTGACAGTTTACATTTCCGGAAGCCACGCGCGAGATTAATGGCCAAAATGTATACTGTCACGCTTTTCCAGCGCGGCCGATCGTGAGGACGCTGAGGAACAATCCCGCGATCACCCAACCGAGCACGGCTTCTAGTCCGCACAGAAACCGGGCGGTATTGGAGATCGGAACGATGTCACCGTAACCGACCGACGTGATGGTGATGGCGCTGAGATATAGCATCCGCCAATAGGAGCCCGAAAAAGCCTTTGGGTTTCCGGACCAGCCGGAGCCCATCTGACGGAATCGGGTTTCAGCCGCCGCGTCCCAGCAGAGCGCGGGAGACATAATTG
The DNA here is from genome assembly GCA_034668485.1 of Sphingomonadales bacterium. Lineage (GTDB taxonomy): Bacteria > Pseudomonadota > Alphaproteobacteria > Sphingomonadales > Sphingomonadaceae > Allosphingosinicella. The sequence goes on along the minus strand of JAXDPG010000075.1, from coordinate 1,960 downwards.
CCGGATGCTTGAAGAGTGCCTCAAGAACCGCTTTCCTATTCCAATCGGCAGGAAGGGTGACTAATCGGCAGAATGGCTGGTCGGTTGGAATGTAGATTAACCTTCGACTGACTCGAATGCCTTCGACAGGCCCACCGATCGAGAGATCCACTGCTTGGTTGGTCACATGCCTGGCAAAAACACTAATGGTAAATGAGAAGTCTCCAGTGTCCTCAATCGACAGTTCGCTCACATCCAAGTTATCTCGATCGACGATCCAACCCGAACGCTCGTCGACCCTCACGTTGGGATCAGCCGTGTAGATGGCCTTGAAGATATTCATCTCGACGTCGGAATAGTCTTTATGACTGATCGGCTCGAGTTTGGCATACGGGGCGTAGAAGATGGCGTCGGAGCGTAGATCATAGAGCGACGCGAACCCGGCAATCGTCGCTAGGTACAAGGCGAGATAGGTTGGCGGGCTCAGCAGCGCCGCCCGAACACCGGCGCGAGCGACGTTAAACGCGTTGCGCAGCCGCCCCCTCATGTCTCGAAACGCAGTCAATTTTGGTCCCTTCCGCCCCGATATGCGGTGCAGCCGACCTTTACCCTCGATGCGACGGCAATTCTGCAACGCGCTCGTCCCGGGCAGAAGATTGCCCGTGGAAAACAGCGACAGTTTACATTTTTTCCGCTGCCATGCGCGGCCCCCAATTGCGAAAAATGTATACTGTCACCCTTTGCCCCTGTCCCGGTTTTCGGTTTGCGCCGTTATGGATTCTTCAGCAGGTGAGCTGTCGGCGAGCCCGCGCTAGGCCTGTCCCCACCAATCGGAGCAGGGAGTGAGAATGATGGATGGCAAGATGGTCGTCCTGAAGCCGGTTGCTTGGAACGACAAGGGCTATGTCTGGCCCGCCGGCATCCCGGCGACGAGCGGCTATTCCAAGAACCATGGCTACGGTCACGAGGAATGGAACGGCCGGTCGGACTGGGTATGGGAGGGGTGGAAGGTCTTCCACACTCAGGCCAAGGGCCGGATGCACCGATATGACGCCGATGGACGCCTCGGGATCATCATGACTACGATGAGGGACAAAAGGTTCTTCGCTGTCGGGGTCGGCTGCAACGTCTTCGAGAATTCGGATTCGGACAATGTCGAGATCGCGGAGGCGCTCAACCTTCCCGGCTATGCCGAGAACCTCTGGAAGGTGGAATCCATTCAAAAGGCGAAGCGTGGACGACGCGCCGATTTTGACCGCCACTGGCGCGATCACATGCACGTCAACTGGAGGTGCCCCCAGACCCACTATGCCTGGTTCGGAGTACCGGTGCCGATCGAGCCCAACGAGCTCATCCCCTCGAGTCCGCCACGCCAGGCTATCGTCAAGATGCACGGCAGCTATCAGGCCGTGCGCCCCGACCAGGCCCTTTCGATCGTCCGCAGAGCGCTGGCCCCCGACCACCCCGTCATCGCCTGGCTGTCGACCGGCGATTTCGACCCGGTGCGCAACCGGAACGTGCAGGGCGCGCCCTCCCCGAAAGGCGGCGGGCGTCGTTCCGCGGCCGCCGCCACGGATCCCGTCGTCCGGTACATGCAAGAATATGAGCTCGTCGTCTCGCCGCTGCACCACCGCCTCCAGGAGGATTTCACCGCGCACCTGCGGAAGAGCGGCATTCGCGGGAGCGAGGCGAATATCGAGTGCGTCGACCTTCGTTATCGCGACCCCCACCGCGGGGGAGTGCTGGTGGAGGTGAAGCCAACCGAGCCGTCGACCGTCCGGTTCGCAGTTCGGACCGCAATGGGTCAATTGCTGGACTACAGGCAGCGAAACGGCGGGGCGCCAGCGATGCTGATCGTCGTCGACGACGAGCCATCCGGTGAGGATTCCCAGTTGGCGCTTTCGAATGGGTTCGGAATCGCATGGCGGGCGCCCGTTGGGTTCTCGTTCGCCTGGCCCGGCGAGCGCTGAAGCTGCTGCTG
>JAXDPG010000074.1:0-5380 GCA_034668485.1 Sphingomonadales bacterium | reverse complement strand
TTACGATTGGCAGGAATCGGGATTGGTGGCGACCTTGATCATGCGCAAGACTCGGATGGGCCGGTGACCCTTCGACACTGAATGCAGACAAAGGCGAAAACTGCGCGTCGATCGCGCGAACCGTGCTTTTGGAACCCAAAATGTAGCTTACAGACCCGATCGCCCGACCCGATCGGCCCTCACGCCGTAATCGGCATCCTTACCAGAAGCGCCGCTGCCTCGCGGCGGCGCTGGGTGAGCCCCATCACCACCAGCCCCACGCCCGCAACCGCGAAGCTGATCGCCAGCAGCACGCCGAAGCTGGACACCATCTCGCGCGTTTCGTTGAACATGAGGATGGCAATCGTCGCCATCGGCAGGCCGATCAGCAGCGTCAGCCCCAAGCCGAAGTCGGTGATCCCCCGGAGCACCAGCCAGAACCAATCCGCGCCGTAAGCCGCGCGGGCCTGAATGCCCACGTCCAGCGAGATCATTCCTCTCAGCAAAAGCCAGATCATCGACACGGTCGTCAGCGGGAAGAGGCCCTTCCAGCCGCTGATGATGAAGAGGATCCCGGCGAGGATGGTGAGCAGGCCCGACCCCAGCGTCACCTTGCCGAGCAAGGCGCGGTGAGCGCCCCACCCCAAAGCGAACTCCGCCGTTCCCCCGGCGAGGAGCATCCAGCCGACCGACTCCGCAAGCGGCCTTCCCGCCGCCAGCGGCAGGCCGAGGGCGAACGCGGCGATGGCGATCTTGAGTGCGCCGCAGGCCACCGTCCATTCCCAGGACGAGGCCGCGAAAACGGGCGGCGGCGCTTGGGCGGCTTCGGATGAGCTGGTAGACATGACGTGATCCTTTCAGGCCGCGATCGGAAGATGGGAGGCGAAGGTCGCATGCGTGATCTCGACTCGAAGGCCGCTCGCGCCGGAGACCTCGTGGATCTGCGCCTTGAGCTGCTTCGCCAGCGCCGCCACGATTGCGGTCCCGAGCCCGCCGGAGCCGATCGAGGTTGCCGGGTTACGGCCCGCGCCGTTGTCGGCGACGGAGAGCTTCCAGTCCGCCTCGTCGAATTCGAAGGTGACGAGGATGCGGGCCCCCGCGCGCGCGGTCGGGAAAGCGTATTTGATGGCGTTGATGATGAGCTCGGTCACGATCAGGCCGAGGCTCACCGCTTCGCTGGATTGAAGGGTCCCCTCGTCCGACTCTACTTCGATCTCGATCCCCTGGTGCGGGCCGATCATCGAGGCGGCGAGCCCGGCGCTGAGCTTGGCCAAATAGGCGGCGATGTCGATCCGCTCGATGCCGTCGACGGAATGAAGGTGGCTCTGGACCGCCGCCACCGACATGACCCGCTTGTGCGCGTCGCGAAGCTCATGGCGGGTCTCCTCCGAGCCGACCGCGCCGGCCTTGAGCAGCAGGATGGCCGCGATGATCTGGAGGCTGTTGGCGATGCGATGCTCCATCTCGCGGAGCAGGGTCTGCTGCTGGGCGAGCAGCTGCTCGGTATTCTCGAGCAGCTCCTCCTTCTCGCGCTCGATCGCGCGCCGGGCGGTGATGTCCTTGAAAGCGATGAGGATGGTCGGGCTCGAACGGTCCTCGTAGCGGACCAGCCGCGCATTGAGCAGCATAATGCGCCGGCCGAGATGGAGGAAATCGTGCTCCACCTCGAGGCCGTCCATCGATTTATGCTCGGGAATAATCGTCTCGATCAGCAGCCGAAGCACGGGGATGTCCCACTGACCGTCGCCGAGCTCGAAGAAGGGGCGGCCGCGCGTTTGCTCCGGGTCCTCTTTGAAATATTCGTAGAAGCAGCGGCTCGCGGCCAGCACGCACAGGCTGTCGTCGAGCACGACGAACGGCTCCGGGAGCGTGTCGACGATGGCCAAGGCCAGCGTCTGGGCGTCCGCGAGATTGTCGAATTGTTTCATGAGCATGCTCCGTCGGGCGGGAGCATTTTGCGTCTCTCAGTCAACGGCGCGCCAAGGCAAACCCGCTGATGCCGGCGACCTTACACGATTCAACGCATAAAGCTAACTTAGATCATTCTCGCGACTGGGATTTTCCACCCGTCACGCCCCCGGTGACTGCGACCGCCTCCTTGAAGGGAACGGTGAGCAAGACCTTTCCAGCCGCGTCCTTGATGTCGATCCGCCCGTCGAGATTGAAGCTGCCGTTCATCGCTTCGGCCGCCAGGAGCGACCGGATGCCGTGAACGGCCTTTTCACGGGCGACCGCCAGGCTGGGCACTTCCAGCCCTTCGTCGTCTTCGGCCTCGCCGTGAGCATTATGGATGTGCAGGTAGAATTGGGGCACCTTCCCAGAACGGATCGCGTCCCCGGCGGTTGCGCCGGGCAACCTAGATCATGCTATTTCTGGACCGGGCGCCGGCGCAAACGGTGGGTCGGTCTCTCCCAAGTCTGTTCCATCCTCCCGGTCCCGAGGACGGCTAAGCTACTGATATTTCACTGCTAATTCCTCAAAACGGCCCCTCCCGCAGGGGTCGCCAGTCGTCCGCAACAGGTCCAGTGCCCCGGCTCGGGCCGCCTTCCGCCGCCGCTCGCGGGTCGGCGAATCGAGCGGATTGCGCGCGCAGCCCTCAGCGGTCCGCCGCGATCGCCTCGAGGAGGGCTCGTACGGTCTTGGCCGAAAAGGGCTTTTCAAGGACCGGGCGGCCGCATTGCTTCAGGAACCGCGCCGCCGAATCCCCGAGCGTGTCGCCGGTCACGAACGCGATGCGGTTCGTCAGCTCCGGCTTCTCGCGTTCGAGCCAGGCGAAGAGCTCCGGCCCGTCCAGCTGCGGCATGCGCAGGTCGGAGAGGATGACGTCATAGTCCGAGGCCGTCAGCCGCTCGATCGCCTCGCGGCCGTTCGCCGCGACGTCGACGCTGTAGCCGGCGCGCGCCGCGATGGTCTCGAGCACTTCGGCGACGTCCGGCTCGTCGTCGACGACGAGCGCTCTTCCCTTCGGCTCCGGCTCGGGTGCCGGCGCCGCGGCCGCCTCCCCGGCCGGCGCATCCGTCGCGGCCGCCGCGTCCAGGGTGACCCGGAAGCAGGCGCCGCCGCCGGGCGCGTCGACTAGCTCGAGGCGGCCGCCATGCGCCTCGACGAGGCCGAGCGAGAAGCTGAGGCCGACGCCGGTGCCGACGCCCTCCGGCTTGGTCGTGAAGAAGGGCTCGAAGACCCGGCGCCGGATCTCCGGCGGAACGCCGGGGCCGTTGTCCTCGACTTCGACGCAAAGCGCGGCTCCTCCCCCGGCACAAGCCACGCGCAGCCGAAGCTTGCGATCCCCGATCCGCTCCTGCAGCGCCTGCTGGGCATTGACGATCAGGTTGACGAACACCTGGTGGAGCTGATCGGGATCGGCGTGGAGCGGGGGCAGGTCCGGCTCGACCTCGAACGAGACCTCGATGCCGGCGGTGCGCAGCGAATATTCGGTCAGGTCGAGCGCGGCGCGCACCACGTCGGCGGCCTGGACGATGCTGCGTTGGGGCTCCCGCTGGCGGGCCATGGCGAGGAAGGTCTGGACGATCTTCGAGCAGCGCTCGCCGGCGCGGCGGATCTTCTCGGCGCGTACCGCGACGGGCGATCCGGCCGCCAGCTCCTCGAGCAGGCCGGCCTGGGCGGTGACGATGGTGAGCGGATTGTTGAGCTCGTGGCTGACTCCGGCGAGGAGGCTGCCCAGCGCCGTCAGCTTCTCGGCCTGGTGGAGCGCCTCGCGCGAGCGGACTAGCTCCTCCTCGGCGCGCTTGCTCTCGGTAAGGTCGACGATGGACGAGATCACGGCCGGCTCGCTTTTGTAGGCGATGTGCCGCCAGCTCACCGCGACCGGAAACCGCTGGCCGGCGCGCACCATGTTGGTCTGGTAATTGTCGTAGCGGCGATGCTCGCGCACGAAGCCGGTGAACGCCTCCCAGCCATGGCCGCCCGCGGTCCAGCCGCGAGGGTCGATCGACTCCGGGTCGTGATCGGGCACGCCCATCATCTCCCAGAAGGCCGGATTGCCGAGCACGATGCCGCTTTCCTGGGCGATCACGACGGGGATCGGATGCGCTTCGGTGACGGTGCGGAACAGCTGCTCGCTCTCGCGCAGCGCCGCAATCGCCTCGGCCCGCTCGAGCGTCGCCCAGGTGCGCTCGGCGACCTCCTGCAGCAACTGGACCTCGGCCTCGGTCCACCGGCGCGGCGCGAATTGCTGCGCCGCCATCACCGCCGTGAGGATCCCCTTCTTCACCAGCGGCACGCTCGCGAAGGCCTGCACCTCGGCGGCCAGGAAGCGCTGACGCATCACGTCGATCAGCTCAGGGTCCCCGGCGACGTCGAACGACAGGACCGGCTCGCCGCGCGAGTGCCGCTCGACCTGCTCGGCGGAATAGTGGGACATCGGATATTTGTGGGCGGCGACGACCGTGCCACAGGCGCGCCAGTCGCGGCGGACGTGCATGAGCCCGTCCGCCCAGTCGACCGTCGCATAGACCACCCGGTCGGCGCCGAGCTCCTGGCCGATGGCACGCGAGGTCATGGCCAGGATCGTCTCCGGATTGCTTTCGTCGCGCAGCTCGTCCCCCAGCCGAAGCAGGAAGGCCTGCGCCCGCTCCGAGGCGACCTGCTCGGAAACCTCGGTGCAGGTTCCGACCCAGCGGAGCTGCGTGCCCGCGGCGCCTGGGGCCAGCCGGCCGTTGGTGAGGAACGGCCGCGACACGCCGTCGCCGCCGCGCAGGGCCAAAGTGAGGCAGAACGATTCCGCCGGGACGGCCGAGCGAACCGCGTCCGCAAGAACGGCCGCATTATGAGCGCGGGCCTCACGGTCGCCGTCGGCATATTCCTCCCAGCGGCGGTTGAACGCCACCGGCCGGCCGCTCTCGTCGGCCTGCCAGCAGATCACGGGCAGCAGGTCGACGAGCCCGTCGAACCCCTCGCTCACCGGGCTCGCCGACGCCGGATCTGCCTCCGTCAGCCCTTGCGCCGTCCGATCCACTCAGCTCCCCTCAAGAATCCCGCCACTTCCGTGCGCGGTTTGTAACGCGATGCCGGCCGCGGCGCGACAGTCGCTTGCTGTCAACGTATCGAAAAGAGGCTTCGGTCGAGCACCCTGCCGCTCGAATCGACCAGCGCCAGGCGGTGCGATCCCGGGCCGGGCAGCACCATCGGGCCCATGGCGGCATCGCCGAGGTCGTTGCCGTCGAGGACCAGCCGCTCGCCTCCGGCGGCGCCGACGGCGGTCAGGCGGATCCGTTGCCGCGGCAGCGGGATGTCGGGATCGAGCGCGTAGACCGTGCCTGAAACCGGATTGGCGATGCGCGGCCGGCGGGCGGCGGGCGGCGCGCCCTCGACGCTCGACATGGCGGTGCCGTGCAGGAAATATTCGGGCCGCGGCGGCTCCGTCGCGCCGGCGAAGCGGACC
>JAXDPG010000073.1:0-6044 GCA_034668485.1 Sphingomonadales bacterium | reverse complement strand
GGTCCCGTCGACACGCCGCAGCGACGCTATCGCAACTGCCTCGCCCTCGCCCGAAGCGCGCCCGCCCAGGCGGTCGGCCAGGCTCAGGCCTGGCTTGGCACCGGGGGCGGAGTCGATGCCGCGCACTGCCTCGGCCTCGCCTGGTCGGCGCAGGAGAAATGGCCGGAGGCGGCCGCCGCCTTCGAAGCCGCTGCCAAGGATTCGGAGAGCCGGCAGGACCGCCGCCGCGGCGATCTGCTGGTCGAGGCCGGCAATGCCTGGCTCGCCGCCGGCGATTCCGCTCGCGCGGGCACGGCGTTCGAGGCCGCGCTCGCCACCAGGCTGCTGGCGCCGCAGCTCGAGGGCGAGGTGCACGTCGATCTCGCCCGGGCGGCGGTGGCGCGGGGCGACCTCGCCGCCGCCCGGCTCCAGGTCGACAAGGGCCTCGCCCTGGTCCCCGGCGACGCCTTCGCCTGGTATGTCTCGGCCGCTTTGGCGCGGCGCGGGAACGACCTTCCCCGCGCCCGCGAGCATATCGCCAAGGCGGCCGGGCTCGCGCCCGACGATGCCGCGATCCTGCTCGAGGCCGGCAATATCGCCGGCCTCTCGGGCGAGCGGGAGGCCGCCCTGGGCCTCTATGCGCGCGCCGCCCGGGTGGCGCCCGATTCGGACGCGGGCAAGGCGGCGAAGGCGGCGCTCGCCGCCAACGAAGGGCCTCGCTAGGCCGTATCGGCATTCACAAGGCTGTCGCGGTCACCGATCCCCTCTCCCCCGAGCGCCGCATCGTCATTCTTCCGCCGCCAGCATCGCGATGCGCTGGTCGGTCAGCCAGGCGGCGAGGCTGTCGCGCGACACGGACGGATATTTGACCGCGGCGAAGGCGAGGAAGGCGTCGCGGTAGCGCAGCCAGGCGCGCTGGGCGTCCCTGATCCCCTCGCGGGTGACCGCGCCGGGCGAATCGACCGGAACCGTCGCCTGCATCCGCTTGCGATAGGCGGCGTTGAGCCGGGCGTCGGCGGCACGATAGCCGCCGGCGTCGTAGCGCGGCGCATGGCCAGCGGCGAGGTCGCGGAGCAGCGCCAGGAACGAGTCCCGCGCCTCTTCCTCGGCATTGACCGCCATCGCCCCCCGCGCGGTGCCCGACATGTCGACCTCGCCGTCGCCATGGGCCGAAGCAAAGGCTTCCTGCGCCTGCCGCAGCCGGGCGAAGGCCTCGGCCTCGGCCGGCCTCCAGCCCCGAGTCAGGCGGGCCAGCTCGGCATCGCGCTTCGCACCGGCGATGCGCGCTTGGTGGGAGGCGCAATAGCCCATGGCGAGACCGCTGGTGATGTCGTCGCAATAGTCGAAATCCTGCCCCCGGGCTTGAGTCTTCATCTCGGCGAGATGGGTGACCCGGCCGTTCGACTCGAACGGAGCGCCCTCGAGCCCGCAGGCGAGGTGGATGGCGACGTCGAGGTCGCGCCTGGCACCGCGACCGTTGGCGTAGATGGTCATCAGCATCGTCCGGCCCGAAAGGACCCCGTCAGGATCCGAATCCGCCTCGAGGAAGGCGCATTGCCGCGCCTTGACCGGATCGGCCGGCATTCCGATGCCGTAATAGAGCGCTTCGGAATCGCAGCCCTTGAGCGAGGCCGCCGTCGCCGGATCGGGCCGGTCCGCGGCAGGCGGCTCGCGGCGGCGCAGCTGGCGGCACAGCGCCTTGGACTGAGCGAAATCGGAAGAATATTCGTCTTTGGCGTCGCCCCAGTCCCAGGGGGCCTCCGCGGCGGCGATCAGGGCGAGGGCGGCAAGCGGGAGGATCGATTTCATCGGCAATCCCTCACAAAGCGCGGTGGAACGGGCGTCCCCGTTTCCATATATGCGCGTCGAAAGGTTTGGGCCCAGATGAAATATCTTCACACGATGATCCGGGTTTCCGATCCGGACGAGACGATCCGTTTCTTCGAGCTGCTCGGTTTGAGGGAGCTGCGCCGCTTCGACAACGCGGCCGGCCGCTTCACCCTCATCTTCCTCGCGGCGCCGGGGGACGAGGACGCCCAGGTCGAGCTCACCCACAATTGGGACGAGAAAGGCTATTCGGAGGGTCGCAACTTCGGCCACCTCGCCTACCGCGTCGAGGACATATACGAGACCTGCCGCCGCCTGCGGGAAGGCGGAGTCGCGATCAACCGGCCGCCGCGCGACGGCCACATGGCCTTCGTCCGAAGCCCCGACGACATCTCGGTGGAGCTGCTCCAGGCGGGCAGCCCGCTCCCCCCGGCCGAGCCGTGGGCGTCGATGCCGAACACGGGCCATTGGTGATGCTGGAGATCGTCCCCGTCCCGGTCCTCACCGACAATTACGTCTGGCTCGTCCACGAGCCCGAATCGGACGAGACGGTGGCGGTCGACCCGTCGGTCGCCGAGCCGGTGCTGGCGGCCGCGGCGGCGCGCGGCTGGCGGATCACGCAGGTGTGGAATACCCACTGGCATCCCGACCATACCGGCGGCAACGACTCCATACGGACGGCGACCGGCTGCACCGTCACCGGCCCGCTCGAGGCCGAGCGTGTGTCGCGGATGGACCATGTCGTCGCCGGCGGCGACCGGGCGCGGATCGGAGCGATCGAGGCGGAACTGATCGACATCCCCGCCCACACCGCCGGCCATGTCGCCTTCCACCTGCCCGCCGAGGGGGTGGTCTTCACCGGCGACACCCTGTTCGCGATGGGCTGCGGCAGGCTGTTCGAAGGCAATGCCGAACAGATGTACGACAATATGCAGCGGCTCGCTGCCTTGCCGGCGGAGAGCCGGGTCTATTGCGGCCACGAATATACGCTCGCCAACGGCGTCTTCGCGCTCACCATCGAGCCGGACAACGAGGCGCTCCGCCGCCGTGTCGAGGAAGTCAAGGCGGCGCGCGAGCGCGGCGAGGCGACTCTGCCGACGACGATCGCGCTCGAGCTCGCCACCAACCCGTTCATGCGCGCTTCATCGGCGGCAGAGCTTGCTGAACGGCGCCGGGCCAAGGATAATTTCCGCGGATAGGGGCCGGGCCGGCTCCTCGCGCGTTCAAATGTACGGAGATCCGGGATGAGACATTTGATCCTGCTAGCCGCCGCCTGCCTCGCCACGGGCTGCGCCGCCGACGATCCGGTCGAGACCGCCGCCAACGACGAGGCCAAGCTCGGCGCCCAGCTTGCCGGCTATGCGCCCGACGGGCCCCCCGTCCATTGCGTCAGCATGCGCGATCTCGACGGCAACCGCTCCGCCGGCGAGTCGGCCATCGTCTTTTCCGGCCATGGCGGACGCAAATGGGTCAACCGCCCGGCCGGCGGCTGCCCGAGCCTCGAAATGGGCCGCGCGCTGAAGACCCGGACGTCGAGCACCCAGCTCTGCCGCGGCGATATCGCCACCGTCTTCGATCCGGTCAGCGGCAGCCAATATGGCGGCTGCGGCCTCGGCGACTTCGAGCCCTACCGAAGGGTCAGGTAACCGTGCCCCAGCGAGGCTGGGGCGACATTACTTCTTGTACAACCCGTCCAGCCGCTCGCCATAGGCGGCGCGGATGACGTGGCGGCGGATCTTGATCGAGGGCGTGAGCTGCTCGTTGTCGGTGCTGAACGGCGCGTCGGCGAGGATGAAGCGGCGCACCTTCTCGATCACCGAGAGATCGGCATTGACCCGGTCGACCGCCGCCGACAGCGCCCGGTGATAGTCGGCGTCGCCCTGCAGCGCGGCCGAGTCGCGCGGCTTGCCGTTCGCTTTCGCCCAGTCCGCCGTCCATTCCGGATCGGGCACGAGCACGCCGACCAGATAGGGCCGCCGGTCGCCCACCACCATCGCCTGCAATATCTCGGGCTGCAGCGTGAGCATGCCCTCGACCTTCTGCGGCGAGACGTTGTCGCCCTTGTCGTTGACGATGAGGTCCTTCTTGCGGTCGGTGATCACGATCCGCCCCGCCTCGTCGACATGGCCGACGTCGCCGGTGTGGAGCCAGCCGCCCTCCAGCGCCTTCTCGGTCTGCGCCGGGTTGCGCCAATAGCCCTTCATGACGAGCTCGCCCCTGACGAGGATCTCGCCGTCCTCGGCGATCCTGACCTCGGTATTCTTCAGCGGCGGCCCGACCGTGTCCATCTTCAGCCCGGCCCTGGGCCGGTTGCAGCTGATCACCGGCGCCGCCTCGGTCTGGCCGTAGCCCTGGAGCAGGGTGAGGCCCAATGCGTGGAAGAAGATGCCGACGTCGGGGTTGAGCGGCGCCCCGCCCGAGACCATCGCCTTGATCCGGCCGCCGAAGCGGGCCGCGATCCTGGGCCGCAGGGTCCGGCTGAGCAGGAAGTCCATCGGCCGGTCCCAGAGCGGCAGCGCGCCGGCATTCTGCCTCGCCCCGATGTCGATCGCACGCTTCATCAGATAATGGGTGAGCTTGCCCTGCTTCTCGACCTGCTTGAGGATGCGCTGGCGCAGCACCTCGAACAGCCGCGGCACCACGATCATGATCGTCGGCTTCACCTCCTCGATGTTGGAGGCGAGCTTCTCGAGCCCTTCCGAATAATAGATTTGCGCGCCCAGCGCGATCGGGAAGAACTGGCCGCCGCTATGCTCGTAGGCGTGGCTGGCCGGCAGGAACGACAGGAAGATCTCGTCCTCCCAGCCGAAATCCTCGGCGATGACGGCGACGCAGCCCTCGGCATTGTGGAGGATGGCGCCGTGATGCTGCATCACCCCGCGCGGCGCTCCGCCGGTGCCGGAGGTGTAGATCAGGCAGGCGAGGTCGTCGCGCGTCACCGCGCCGGCGGCCGCCGTCACGGCGGCGACGTCGGGCTCGTGGGCGGCCAGCAGCGCCTGCCAGTCGTGGAACTCGACATTGCCCGCCTGGCCGCCCGGCAGCGGCTCGATGCCGATGACATGCTCGCAGCCGTTCGACCGGATCGCGGCCGGAAGCAGGGGCCTGGCCAGCTTCTGGGTCGAGACGATGACGGCGCGGGCGCCGCTGTCGTCGAGGATATGCTGGTGGTCGCGCTCGGTATTGGTCGTGTAGGCCGGCACGGTGACGCAGCCGGCGGCCATCACGGCGAGGTCGGCGATGCACCATTCCGGCCGGTTCTCGGCGACCAGCATCACCATGTCGCCGGGCCTCAGCCCGATCGTCTTCAATCCGGCCGCGAGCGAGGCGACCCGGTCCGCCGTCTCGCGCCAGCTGAGCGCGCGCCAGGCGCCTTCGCGCTTGGCCCAGAGAAAGGGCTCGTCGCCTTTCTCCGCGGCGCGCGCGAAGAACATGGTGACGAGATTGGGGAAATGTTCGAGCTCGCGCATCGCCTTGTCCCCCCTGTCGCGCAACGGCGCACTCATTCCGGCGGGCGCTCGTCGGTCCCCGCGCGGACGATGTCCGTGACCTCGCCGGTCTCGCTCATCCCGACGCCTTCGCTCCTCGGGTCGGCGGCGCCGACCCAGCGGCCGTTCACCCGCTCGACCGCATTCGCCTTGAGGCCGAGCGGCGCCACCTGCACCTTGTGGCCGAGCGCGCGCAGCGCCGGCGCCAGCGCCTCCAGCGCCGTTCCCTTCTCCACGATCGCCGTGTCGCCCGGCGAGAAGACGAGGCCGAGCGCGATCGCGTCCTGGGCGCTCATGTCCCAGTCGACCACCGCGACCAGCGCCTTGGCGATCTGGGCGATGATCGTCGGGCCGCCCGCCGCGCCGAGCGCCATCCTCACCCTTCCGTCGGGCCCGTAGACGATGGTCGGCGCCATCGAGCTTCGCGGACGCTTGCCGCCTTCGACCCGATTGGCGGCGAGATAGCCGTCCTTCTCCGGAACGATGTCGAAGTCGGTGAGCTCGTTGTTGAGCATCGTCCCGTCCACCGACAGCCCCGATCCGAACACGCTCTCGATCGTGGTCGTGACCTCGGCGACGTTGCCGAAACGGTCGGCGACGCTGAGCGACGTCGTCCCCGCCCGTTCGCCCGGAGGCGCGCGCAGCCGCTCGGGCGCGCCGCGCGGAGTCCCCGCCGTCACCCGCGCCATCGTCCGGTCGGTCGAGATGAGCGCCGAGCGCGAGGCGAGATAGCCGGGGTCGAGCAGCCCGGCG
>JAXDPG010000072.1:0-3493 GCA_034668485.1 Sphingomonadales bacterium | reverse complement strand
CGCGCCGCCGACGGCGTCGCCGTGCGGCGGCTCGAGGTCGGCAATCATGCCTACAAGCTCGCCTTCAGCCCCGACTCCCGCTGGCTCGCCAGCTCCGGGCGCGCCCGCGGCGGGCTCGGCACCTTCTGGCACGGCCTGACCGGCGCCGGCGGCGGCGGGGAGCCGATGAGCCTCTGGCGGGTCGCGGACGGGGCGCCGGTGCAGGTCGTCGCCGGACCCGAGGACATCATGTCGATCGACTTCAGCCCAGACGGACGCTGGCTCGTCACCTCGGCCGACGACGGCATTGTGACGCTGTGGCGGCTGCGGCTTGGCGGGGCCGGGGCCTTGCCCTAAGCTGCGCCGAGGAGGCGGGCCATGCAGGACGTGATCATCGACGCGCTCCGGATCATCGGGGTCTGCGTGGCGATCGCCATCGTCGCCGTCACCCTCGTGGTGTTCCGGCCGACGGCCCGCCGACGCCGGCGGCGCAAGCGGCATTCCCAGCGCCAGCGCATCGACCTGTTCGCCCCTTCCAGCGGCGAGGCCCCGGTGGAGCCGGATGCATAAAATAGAAGGTTCTTGCATAATTATGCATTAACGAGCAAGGCGGCGACCATGATTCGCCTTGCCGTCCTGGGAGCCTCGGGCTTTGTCGGCGCTGAGCTGCTCCGGCTCTGCGCGCAGCATCCCCAGCTGCGCCCGACGAAGCTGTTCGGAAGCAGCCGCGCCGGCCAGAAGCTCGAGGCCATCCACCCTCACCTAGCGCTGGCCTACCCGCGAGCGGTTGTGAATAGTTATGCACCGGAAGCGCTGGACGGCGTGGATCTCGTCTTTGCCGCCCTTCCCCACGGCCAGTCGCAGGCGCTGGTCGCGGACATTATCGGCCGCGGCTTGCCCTTCGTCGATTTGGGCGCCGACTTCCGGCTCGAATCCGCCGAAGATTACCGGCTTTGGTACCACGAGCCGCACGGGGCGCCCGAGCTTCTCGGCCGCTTCGTCTACGGCATACCCGAGCTCAATCGAGCCGCGATCGCGGGGTCGGGCACGGTGGCGGCCGCGGGCTGCTACGCCACCGCGGCGATCCTCGCGCTGAAGCCGCTGATGGGCCTGGTCGAGCCCGGCACCCTCGTCGTCGACGCCGCCTCGGGGGTCAGCGGAGCCGGCAAGGCGCTCAAGGAGGACACGCATTTCAACAGCGTCGACGAAAGCTTCGCCGCCTACGGCCTGCTGGGCCACCGCCACACCGCGGAGATGGAGATGGCGCTGGGCGGGCGGGTGCTGTTCACGCCCCACCTCGCGCCGATGAACCGCGGCATCCTCGCCACCTGCTACGCCACCGCCAAGGGACCCTGCGACCCCCTGCAGGCGTTGCGCACCGCCTATGCCGGCGAGCCCTTCATCCACGTCTCCGAGCGCCCGCCGGCGACCAAATGGGCGCAAGGCTCGAACGCCGTGCACCTCACCGCGCGCTATGACGAACGCACCGGCCGGGTGCTCGCGATCGCCGCGCTCGACAACCTCGTCAAGGGAGCCGCCGGCCAGATGATCCAATGCGCCAATCTGATGCTCGGCCTCGACGAGACGGCCGGCCTGCCGGTCGCGGGAATGTATCCGTGAGCGTCACCGCCGCGAAGGGCTTCGTCGCCGCCGGCTGCCATGCCGGGATCAAGCGGCGGCGCTTCGACATGGCGCTGCTCGCCACCGACGACCGCAAGCCGGTCGCCGCCGCGGCCGTCTTCACCCAGAACAAGTTCGTCGCCCCGCCGGTGCAGCTGTCGCGGCGGCTTCTGGCGGAGAATGGCGGCCGGGCGGCGGCGATCCTGGTCAAGTCGGGCAACGCCAATGCCGGCACCGGCGCCGCCGGCCTCGCCGACGCCGAGGCGATGGGCGCCGAAGCGGCGCGGGCGCTGACCGTCGCGGCGGGGGACGTCCTGGTCTGCTCGACCGGGATCATCGGCACGCCGCTGCCGATGGACGTTATCCTCGCGGCGACTCCGAAGCTCGCCAAGAAGCTGTCGGCGGGGGGGGCGCACGACGCCGCCCGCGGCATCCTCACCACCGACCACAATGCCAAGGAGACCCTGGTCGAGGGCTCGAGCTTCACCCTCGGCGGCATGGCCAAGGGCTGCGGAATGATCGCGCCCAACATGGCGACGATGCTCGCTTTCCTCACCACCGATGCCGACGTCGCCGCCGACGAGATGATCCGCATCCTTCGCGATTCCTCGGACCGCACCTTCAACACCCTCAACGTCGACGGCGCGACCTCGACCAACGACACCGCCATCCTGCTCGCCTCGGGCCGGCGCGGAAGGCCCGACATGGCGGAGTTCGCCGACGCCGTGCACAAGGCGTGCGAGGACCTCACCTACCAGATGGCCCGCGATGCCGAGGGGATGACCAAGATGGTGCTCCTTCGAGTGACCGGCGCCGCCAGCGACGAGGAAGCGCGCGCCGCGGCCAAGAGCATCGCCGAGAACAACCTCGTCAAATGCTCCTGGTACGGCGGCGACCCCTATTGGGGACGCCTGCTCGGCGCGGCGGGATCGGCGGGGATCGCCTTCGAGGCCGAGAAGACGAAGGTCGCTTATGGCGGCATCGCCGTCTCGAGCGGCGGCACCCATGTCGAGCACGACGCCGAGGCCGTCGCCGCGCACATGAAGAACGAGACGATCGAGATCGAAGTCGCGCTCGGCCTCGGTTCCGGGACCGCGCAGGTGATCGGCATCGATCTCGGTCCCGGCTACATCAAAGAGAATTCGAGGACGTCATGAGGAGCGCGAGCGAGACTGCGGCGATCCTCGTCCAGGCTTTGCCCTACATCCAGCGCTTCCACGGGCGGTCGGTGGTGGTGAAGCTGGGCGGGGCGGCGATCGACCGGGAGCTCGACCGGGCGCTGGCGCAGGACGTGCTGCTGCTCAGAAGCGTCGGGGTGCGCTGCGTCCTCGTCCATGGCGGCGGCCCGCAGGTCGACGCGCTGATGAAGAGGATGGGCAAGACTCCGGAATTCCGGGACGGACTTCGAGTCACCGACGCCGAGACGCTCGAGATCGTGCGCATGGTGCTGACCGGCAAGATCAACCGCGACCTCGTCTCGACGATCAACCGCGAAGCGCTGGACGACCCGGTCGCGGTCGGAGTGTCGGGCGAGGATGCGGGCCTGCTCACCGTGACTCCGCGGGAATCGGCATTGGGCTTTGTCGGCGACGTCAGCCATGTCAGGGCGTCGGTGCTCGAACGGCTGCTCGACGAGGGCCTCTCGCCGGTCGTCTCGACGATCGGGGCCGACGAAACCGGCCAGCCCTACAACGTCAATGCCGACGAGGCGGCGCGGGCCATCGCCGTCGCCATGGCGGCCGAGAAGATCGTCTATTTGACGGCGGCGCCGGGCCTGCTCGAGGACGTCGCCGACGAGACCAGCCTGGTCCCCCGGCTGACCTCGGCCGAGCTGCGCCAGCGGATCGAGCATGACAGCGTCAGCGCCGGAATGATCCCCAAGCTGCGCGCCTGC
>JAXDPG010000071.1:0-3805 GCA_034668485.1 Sphingomonadales bacterium | reverse complement strand
GCCTCCTCTCCCCCGATCACGGTTTTTCCTTCGACGTCGACCCAGACGTGGGCGGCCAGCCCGTCGCCCTTGCGCCGAGCGCCGTAAAGCAGCACCGAACGGATGCCCCGGCGGCGCAGCATCCAGTGGAGCGCGAGCCCGCGCTGGAAGCAGACCGCCTTCCACGGCACCCGCCGCGCCCAGCCCTGGACGGCGCCGCGCACCCGGCGGACCGTCTCCGGGTCCACCCGCGGCTCCCGACGCCCGCGCGCCGAGGCGGCGGCGGCGACCCTCCGGAACGGCAGCAGCGCGATCGCCAGCGACGCCAGCGCCAGCGCCGCCAGCGCCTCGGCGAGCAGCAGCCAGTCGGACAGGCTGCGCCGGGCAGGAGGCGATCGGGTCACGGGGGCGGACATCGGCCGGGCGTTACAGGATCGGTCGCGAAACTGGCAATCTATTGTTCAGCCCTCGAATCATCGCCTAGGAGCGACCCTTCCCAGCGAAAGCCCGCCGCCGAGTGCACCTTCCTCCCGAATTCGAGCTGGTCGTCGCCTGCTGCCATTGGCCGCCCTCGCCGGCGCGCGACGAGGCCGTGCGGGCCGCGGCGGCCGGCCCGCTCGACTGGACGCTGGTTGCCCGCATCGCCGAGCGGCACCGAGTCGAGGGCCTGACCTGGAGCGCACTTCGGGAGGCCGGAGCCGCCGTCCCGGCCGAGGCCGGCGAGAAGCTGCGGGCGGCGGCGGTGCGGATCGCGCGGCAGAACCTCGTCCTCACCGGGGAATCGCTGCGCCTCGCCGACCGGCTGGACGAGGCGGGAATCTGCCATGTCTTCGTCAAGGGCGTCGCGCTCGGCGCACTCGTCTACGGCTCGGTGGGCCCGAAAATGGGCTGGGACATCGACCTTCTCGTTCCGCTGCCTGCGGTCGAGGAGGCCGCGGCCGCGCTCGAGGCCGCGGGCTACCGGCTCGTCCTGCCGTCGGGGCCGCGGGCCCGGGAGCGGCTCGCCGCCTTCCACCGCCACTGGAAGGAATCGGTCTGGACGTCGGCCGACGGGAGGCTGACCGTCGAGCTCCATACCCGCCTGTCGGACAATCCCCGGCTGCTCGGCGGAGTCGGCCCCGATTCGCCGCTCCAGCGGGCCGAAGTGGCGAAGGGCCGGTTCCTGCCGACGCTCGCCCGTGACGAGCTGTTCGCCTATCTATGCGTCCACGGCGCGTCGAGCGCCTGGTTCCGGCTGAAATGGATCGCCGACGTCGCCGCCCTGCTCGCCGGCACGGCGCCCGACGGGGTCGAGCGGCTCTACCGGCGGTCGCAGTCGCTCGGCGCCGGCCGCGCCTCGGCCCAGGCGCTGCTGCTCTGCCGCCGCCTGTTCGGCACCGCTTTGCCGAATGCGCTGGCCGCCGAGCTCGACGCCGACCGCGCCAATGGCTGGCTGCTCGCGGTCGCTCTCGAGAAGCTCGCCGGCCGAACCCTCGCCACCGAGCTCCACCACAGGCGATTCGGAACCGCCGCCATCCACCTGATGCAGCTCGCGCTGCTGCCCGGTCTGCGCTTCAAGCTCTCGGAAGCCGGGCGGCAGCTGGTCAACCCGATGGACCGGGTCGCCGTCCCGCTGCCGCGGGCGCTCGCCTTCCTCTACCCTCTGGTGGCCCTGTCGCGGCGGCTGCGGAACCGCGGTCATTGACCCGATCGCGCGGAAGGGCGCTCAATCCGAGCCGGGCCGGGGACGCGCGACGATCAGCAGGCTCCCTTCCTGGAGCCGAAGCCGGCTCGATCCCTCGAGGACCCAGGCCGTGCCGGCGTCGAGCACCACATCGTCCGCCTGAGCGCCGCCCGCCAGAGCGATGATCCAGCACCGGCTCCCCGCCTCGGCCGCCAGCCCGCATGAGCCGGGGCCCGTCCAACGCTCGACCACGAAGCGATCGCCCGCGACAAGCAGCTCGCGGAGGCCGTCGAGGGAGCGTGGCGCCGGGACCGCGGACCCATTTCCGGGCAGGACCGCGGCGAGGGCCTGTTCCAGATGGAGCGCCCGCGGCCGACCGAAATCATAGAGTCGGTAGGTCACGGCAGGATCCTCCCGGATCTCAAGCACGACCAGGTCGCCGCCGAGCGAGTGGACGGTTCCGGCCGGCGAATAGAAGGCGGTCCCGGCCAGGGCCGGCCTCCAATCGAGCAGCGCCTCGATCGAGCCGTCGCTCGCGCCCTCGCGCAGCCTGTGTCGATCGAGAGGCTCACGAGTGCCGATCGCAACCGCCGCGCCGGGCGCCGCGCTGACGACGATCCAGGCTTCGTCCCCGCCGCGGCCCATCTCCTCGCCGCGGGGGTGAACCTGCACCGACATCTTCTGCCCCGTGAACAGGAATTTGACCGAGAGCGGCGGCGCCGCCGGACCGGGATCCTCGAAGCGAAGCTCGCCGATCGAGGTGCCGTCCGCGAACCGCTCGAAAGGCGGAGGCAAGACGTTGCGACCCCAGATTTTGGCGACCGGGCGGGCCCTGAGCTGCCTCACTGCCATTTATCGACCCGCACGCTCCATCTTCACGGGGGGTGCTTCTCACGTTGTTTCGCCGGCCGCAACTCGTACGGGCGGTTCACTCGGCCCGCCGGATGTGGCACGACGGCCCCTGCCGCTGCGGGCGAGGTGCTTTTGAGGAGCTTGTACGAGTGACGGACCGCATTTTCGGCGGAGCAAGCTTCTTCGATGAGACTCGGCGGCGGTCGCTCGGCGCGGAGCCGCTTCAGGGCCCGTGGGTCCGCGCTTTCCGAACGATCGTCTGGCGCCGGCTGCCGCGGCGGTTACGGCAGGCGGCGATGCAGGCCGTGCTCGGCCTCAAGCGCAAGCCGGTCGCGATCGGCGCTCCGGCGGCAGCGCCGGTCTGCGTCGCCGGCCTGCTCTCCACTCCCACCGGCATGGGCGAGGGCGGGCGGCTGTGCGGGCGAGCGCTCGCCGAGCTCGGCTATGACGTGCTCAATGTCGATCTGTCCGACCTGCTGCAGGGCCGGCGGACGACCGGTCTGCGCGCGCCGCTTCTCGAGCGGGGACCCGGAACCGTGATCCTCCACTTCAACCCGGACAATTTGCGGGCGATCCTGACCCTGCTCGGCCGCCGCCGTCTCCGCGGCAAGCGCATCATCGGCTACTGGGCGTGGGAGCTGGCGCGCATCCCCGAATCGTGGCGACCGGCCTTCGCCGAGGTGGACGAGGTCTGGACTCCGAGCCGCTTCGTCGCCGACGCCGTTCGGCCTTTCACCGAAAAGCCGGTGCGGGTGGTGCCCCATCCCGCCGCCCAGGGGATGGTGGGCCGGGCCCGGCGCGAAGCCTGCGGCACGGCCGGAGTCTTCGCGGCGCTGGTCATGTTCAGCTTCGCCTCCTCCTTCCCGCGCAAAAACCCGGTCGCGGCCGTCCAGGCCTTCCGCCGCGCGTTCGGCGACGCCGCCGACCGCCTGCTGATCGTCAAGGTCTCCGACGCCCACGAATCGCCCGAGGAGATGGAGGAGCTGCGCGCCGCGATCGGGGACGCGCCTAACATCCGCATCGAGGAGCGGCGGCTCAGCGACCAGGACCGGCTCGACCTGATCGCGAGCGTCGACGTCCTCCTGTCGCTGCACCGTTCCGAGGGCTTCGGCCTCGTTCTCGCCGAAGCAATGCTGGCCGGCGTGCCGGTCATCGCCACGGGCTGGTCGGGCAATGTCGATTTCATGGGCCCCGACAGCGCCATCCTGGTGCCGTTCCGGATGATCCCGGCCGAGGACCGGCGCGGCGTCTAAGGTCATGGCGAATGCTGGGCCGATCCGGACGTCGAAGCCGCGGCCGAACGGCTGGCGG
>JAXDPG010000070.1:0-3014 GCA_034668485.1 Sphingomonadales bacterium | reverse complement strand
CTGCGCGGCGGCGGCCCGGGCGCCGGCGGTCCGGGCGCGAGCGGGCGCGGCACCCTGGCACGCTGGAATTTCGACGAAGCGATCACCCTGCTGGAGAAGAAATTGCGCAACATGGGCATCCCGATCGAGCCGCTGCCGCCGGGCCATGAACGGCCCGACGGCGACCTGCCGCTGCCGCCCTCGGGCCCGGTCGGCGGGCCGGACCAAGAAGGGGAGAGCGGCGAAGAGGGGGAGGGCGGCGCGTGAGCGTCGTCCGCCGCCTCATCCGGGAGGAGGCCGCCGCGCGCAACATGACCCGCGCCGAGGCGGCCGCCATCCTCCTGACCCTGATCCGGCTGCCGCCGGGCGAGCGGCGGCGGGTGCTGGCGGCGATGCCGGACGCCGCCTTTCGAGCGATCCTCGACGAATGGTGGTGGCAGGCGCGCGGCGGCCAGATCGAGCCGAGGGCCTGCGCGGACGGGCAGCCGTGGCGGATCTGGGCCCTGATCGCCGCGCGCGGCTTCGGCAAGACCCGCGCCGGCGCCGAATGGGTGTCGCAGCGCGCGCGCGAGACTCCCGGAGCGCGAATCGCCCTCGTCGCCGACAGCATGGACGAGGCGGCGAGGGTGATGATCGAGGGCGAGAGCGGGATCCTCGCCTGCGCCCGCTGCAACGAGCGGCCGCGCTGGCTGCCGAGCCGCGGACTCCTCATCTTCCCGTCGGGGGCGCTCGCCTCGGTCTATGGCGGCGAGCGGCCGGGCCGTCTGCGCGGGCCGCAGCACCATTATGCCTGGTGCGACGAGCTCGCCAAATGGCGGCACGGGAGCGCGACCTGGGACAATCTGATGATGGGCCTGAGGCTGGGGACGGCGCCGCGAACGATCGTCACCACGACTCCGGCGCCGGTGCCGGCGCTGAAGCGGATCCTGTTCCAGCTGCCGCGGGTCGTGCGCACCCACGGCCGAACCGCCGACAATCCCGATTCCGCCCCGGATTTCCGGACCGCGATGCGGGAGACCTATGGCGGCACCCGGCTCGGCCGGCAGGAGCTGGAAGGCGAGCTGCTCGACGATCTGCCCGGCGCCCTCTGGACCCGCGCCATGATCGAGGCCGCCCGGGTGCCGCTGCCCGAGCGGGCCTTCTTCAGGCGGGTGGTGATCGGAGTCGACCCGCCGGCGAGCGCCGGCGGCGACGCCTGCGGCATCGTCGTCTGCGGACTGGGCGGCGGCGACCTCGCTTATGTCCTCGCCGATCTCAGCGTCGCCGGCGAGCGGCCCGAAGGCTGGGCGCGCCGGGTCGCCGCCGCCGCCGAGGCCTGGGGCGCCCAGAAGATCGTCGCCGAAAGCAACCAGGGGGGCGAGATGGTCGAGAGCGTGCTTCGGGCGGCGGACAACCGGCTCCCGGTCAGGCTGGTCCCCGCCTTCGGCAGCAAGGCCGCCCGGGCCGAGCCGATCGCGCTTCGCTTCGAGACCGGCCGGGCCAAGCTCGCCGGCGCTTTCCCCGAGCTCGAGGACGAACTGTGCGCCCTCACCTATGCCGGCTTCGAAGGCGCGACTCGCTCCCCCGACCGCGCCGACGCGATGGTCTGGGCGATGAACGAGCTGTACGAGCGGAGGGCGGAGCCGAGGATCCGGACGCTGTGACGGTACCCGGGCGGCTTTCGGCCGGTTCCGAAAGGGGAAACCCCGGCTGGAACCGAAGCCTCGGCCATCTTATTTAGACCGGAGACGATAAGGAGCTTCGCCATGGCCGGCGGATGGGCGCGCGACGGCGCGGTGCAGGAGCAGATCGACGACACGGTGAAGGACGCGGTGCTCGGCGCCCGGGCGCGGCTGCCCGCCGGCGAGGGGTCCGAAACCTGCGAGGATTGCGGCGAGCCCATCCCCGAGCGCCGCCGCGAGGCGCTGCCGGGGACGAGGACCTGCGTCGCCTGCCAGTCCGAGCGCGACTCCGCGGCGCGCCGTTCGGGCGCCGGCATCAACCGCCGCGGCAGCAAGGACAGCCAGCTGCGCTGACCTTCGTCAGGGCGAGTCGCTGAAGCTCGAATAGTCGACGGTGAGCTCCTCGCCCTCGGCGATGTCGCGGCAGGCGGTGAAGGCGAAATGCTCGTCGGTGCGCACGTTGGCGGTCCCGCCCGGGGGAGGCTCGTTCAGATACCAGCCGGGGGTGAGGTTGTTGAAATTGGCCGGGCAGCCGATCGCCGCGCCGCGCCCGATCCCGAAATCGCGGTAGAGCGCCCGCTCGGCCTCGCTCAGGCCCATCCGGTCGAGCTCGTCCCGGCTCACCCAGACCAGCGGCACGAGGTCGTTGGCGAAGATGTCGGTCCCCTCCGGAATGGGCCGGATCGCGAACACGCCGATGCCGTCGATCCCCGACATTCCGAGCCGGACCCAGACGCCCTGGTGGGGCAGCTTGGAGGCCATGTCCTTCTCCTCTCGCGGCGCGCGCCATCGACGGCCCGCCCGATCCGTGGCACGATCGGCGCTCGCGAGGGAAGGGGGGTCGGACATGGCGGGCGAGCCGGAGCTGCTCAGCGGGGACGAGCCGCTCGCCGAGCATATCAGGCGGCACCGCTACGACCGCACGATCATGCTGGCCGACGGCGTGTTCGCGATCGCCCTCACCCTGCTCGCGCTCGAGCTGAGGCCGCCCGACCATTGGGACGGCGAGCTCTCCCACCTGCTCGCGGCGATGTGGCGGTCCTTGTTCGCCTATCTGTTCGGCTTCGCCATCGTCGGCGCCTTCTGGGTGGGGCATCGCGCCCTGTTCGCCCGGATCCGCCGGGTCGACGGGCCGCTGACCCTGCTCGCTTTGCTCCAGCTGTGCCTGATCGCGATGACTCCGGCGGTGGCCGCCTTGGTCGGCAAGGCCGGGCCAAGCAAGTCGCTCACCGTCTATTTCATGCTGATCGTCGCTTTGGGGGGACTCCAGGCCCTGCTCTGGGCCTGGGCCGCCTTCGCCGGCGGCCTGGTCGACGCCGGCGTCGACGCCCGCGAACGGCGGCTGACGCAGCTCCAGCTCGCTTTGCCGCCGTT
>JAXDPG010000069.1:0-3171 GCA_034668485.1 Sphingomonadales bacterium | reverse complement strand
TCCTCCTGCGGGTAGGAGATGCCGAACTGGGCCGGGGTGATCGCGAAGCGGGCGCCCTCCCCGGCCACGCGGATGTCGCACGCCATGGCGAGGGCGACGCCGGCGCCATAGCAGGGGCCCTCGATGGCGGCGATCGTCGCGATCGGCAGCTCGCGCAGCGCGTCAAGCGCGGCACGCATCACCAGCCGAAAAGCGGTAGCGCTCCTCGCATCCTTGGCGAGAGCCGGAAAATCGTCGAGGTCGGCACCCGCGCAAAAGGCCTCGCCGGTGCCGGACAGAACGAGCAGGCGCGCCCCCGACCGTGCCGCCTCGCCGCAGCGATGCGCCAGCAGCGCCCAACTTTGCACCCTTATGGCGTTGCGGGCTTCCGGCCGGTCGAGGCGGAGGCGGGCGACGGGGCCCTCGAGCGTCAGATTGAACATGAGGCGATTTGGCGCGGCACGCGGGCTTTGTCGCCATAAAAAAGAGCCGGCCGCCCGGTCGGGAGCGGCCGGCTCTCAGGGAGCCATGGCGCCGGCTCCGTACACCGCGGAGCGGGACCATGGGCGAATGTCCACAAGCCCCCTCAAGGCCCTGTTTCGACTCGTCGCCCATTCCGCAGCAAGGAACGTGCCACGACGCAAGAGTGCGGCCTGCGATGGTTAAAGGCCGGGAAGAGACGTCCCGGGCCGGGACTTGCGGGTCACCTCAGACGGGTCGCGAGCCGCCACCAATCGGGTCTCGCCGCCGCGACCGCCGCTTCCGCCGAGTCCCGCTCGGCCTTCGATTCGAACAAAGCGAAGCAGGTCGGCCCGGAGCCGGACAAGCGCGCCAGCGCTACCCCGGCCTGGGCCCGGAGAAGCGCCAGCACCTCGCCGATCACCGGCGCGGCGGCCAGCGCCGGCGGCTCGAGGTCGTTGCCGTCCGTCGCCTCGCCCCGCCAGCCGCGGAACACCTCCGCGGTCGCGAGCGGCACCCCCGGATTGACCAGCAGCAGCGGCGTTCCGGAAGGGTCGGACGCGACGGGCTCGAGGCGGTCGCCGCGACCGGTGCCGCGCACCGTGCGCGAGCCCAGGCAGGCCGGGACGTCGGCGCCGAGCCGAGCGGCCAGCCCCATCAACGCCTCCTCGCCAAGCTCGAGGCGCCACCAGCGCGTCAGCAGCCGGAGCGCGGCGGCGGCGTCGGCCGAGCCGCCGCCGATGCCCGCTGCGACGGGAAGCCTCTTGTCGAGCGTCAGCGCGGCGCGGCGGCCCTCCCCAAGCAGGCGGGCGGCGCGAAGCACGAGATTGTCCTCGCCCCTGCCGAGGGCGGCCGCGAACGGCCCTGTGACGCTGAGGCCGATCCCCTCCCCCTCTTCCACCCTCAGGCGGTCGCCATCCTCGGCGAAGGCGAAGAGGGTGTCGATGTCGTGATAGCCGTCGGCTCGCCGTCCCCGCACGCTGAGCGCGAGGTTGATCTTGGCGTAGGCGATTTCCTCCATCAGGGGGCGGTGAGGTCCGGCCTCAGGCCCGTATCGATCTTGCTGCGCAGCCGCTGCGCGGCCGCACCCTCGGCATAGGGAAGCGCCGCCTGCCAGGCGTAGCGCGCCTCGAAGCGGCGGCCTGCGCTGTAATAGGCATCGCCAAGATGCTCGGCGATCGCGGCGTCGGCCGGCTGGCCCTGCGACGCCCGCTCGAGCAGCTCGATCGCCTTGGGGACGTCGCCTCGGACGTAATGGGCCCAGCCGAGCGAATCGGTGATCGCCGCGTCGTCGGGCTGGAGCCGGCTCGCCTCGCCGATCAGCTTTTCCGCCTCGGCCAGATTCTCGCGGCGCTCGAGCTCGGAATAGCCGAGGAAGTTCAGCACCACCGGCTGGTCGGGCGCGAGCCGGCGGGCTTCCTCGAGCGCGGCCTTGCCCTGCGGCCAGTCGCCGGCCTCGGTCAGGGCGCTGCCGCGAAGCAGCCACAGCGCCCACAAGGGGTGCTGGGCCTCGGCGCCGCCCTTGGCGAGATCCAGCGCCTTCGCATAAGCGGCGGCAGCTTCGGCGTGGCGCTCCGACTGGTTGAGGATGTCGCCGAGCCGGGTCCAGTTGTCGATCGCGGCGGGAGCGGCCGAGGCCGCCTGCCGAGCCTCGGCCAGCGCCTCGTCGCTGCGGTTGGCTTCGACCAGCACCGTCATTCGCCGCTCGCCGGCGGTGGCGGCGAAGACGTCGCCGCGGGGAATCCTGGCGAGAGCGGCCAGCGCCGCCTCGTGGCGGCCCTGACCCGCGAGCAGGTCGGCGGCGATCAGCCAACCCTCGGCGCTTTCCGGCGCCAGGAAGGTTGCGAGGCGAGCGAAGCTGAGCGCCAGTTGCGGCACCTCCTGGCCGTTCAAATCGAGCGCCATTCGGCCGAGCAGCTCGGCCATCCCGGCCGCCGGAGTCACGATCTCGCCGCCGGGGCCGGTTCCTGCCTCGAGCCGCTGCCGGGCCACGACGAGGGCCTCCGCCTGGCCCTGCAGCAAGGCCAGGGCTTCCTTGCGGCCGCCCTTGCGGGCGAGGCTGGCCGCGGCGGCGATGCGCAGCCGCTGCGAACGGATCGATTCGTCCTCGATCAAGGGCGCGAAAGCGGCCGCGCCTTCCTTCGCCCTGCCCCGCGCCAGCAGCAGCAGCGGCCGATGCTCGGATGCATAGGTCGAAGCCAGCGCATTGCCCGATGTGGCGTCGATCAGCTTCAGCGGGTCGCCCTTGCCGCTTCCCTGCGCCAGCCAGGCGCGCAGCAGCGGAGTCATGAACGAGAAGACCTCGTCCTGATCGAGCCTGTCGATCTGCTTCCCGGCTTCCTTCCACTGCTTCGCCCGGAAGGCTTCGCCGATCAGCAGCAGCCGTCCGTCGGGGGCGAGCTTGCCGGCCGAGTCGAGCGTCTTCGCGGCCTGCAGCGCCAGCGTCCGGTCACCCGCCGCGATCGCCTGCGAAAGAGCGCGCGCGGCGAGCACTTCGTTCTGCGGCGCCAGCGCCAGCGCCGCGCCGTAATTGCGAGCGGCCTGCTCGGCGGCGCCGGAGCTGTCGGCGGCACGGGCGCGGACATAGGCGGCGAGCGCCGACGTCTCGTCGAGGCTGGCGTGGGCGGGGGTCGCGGCCAGCAGAGCGCAGACCGTCATCCCAGCGAAGGCTGGGATCCCAGCGAGTGAAGAGCGCCGGTGCCTTTCACCCGCGGGGGTCCCAGCCTGCGCTGG
>JAXDPG010000068.1:0-6035 GCA_034668485.1 Sphingomonadales bacterium | reverse complement strand
ATATCCGAAAGCTTCGCTCGCCAACAACGAGCAGGGCACCGTACACTATCGGGTCAAGATCGACCGCCGCGGCGTCCCCAGCGAGTGCGAAGTGACCCAGAGCAGCGGCTTCGAGCGCCTCGACATGGCGACCTGCAACCTGTTGATGTCGCGGGCGCGATTCACGCCGTCGCGCGACTCGCGCGGCCGCGCCGGCCGCTCCACCTATGACGGCCGGGTGATCTGGCGGATCGGCTGAGGCACGAGCCTAGCGGCCGCGATGGCGGATGTTCGCCGGCCGGCCGCGCCGCCCCTGCGGGCGCGGCCTTTCGCCCTCGCCGCGCCGCCCGTCGCGGCGCTTGCCGTGGCGGGACGGAACGGCGGCGTAGCCGGCGTCGGGTAGCTCGAAGCGGAGGCCGCCCGACACCGGATTGGCCTCGACCAGCCGGAGCTTGAGCCGCTGGCCGGGGCTGAAGCGCTCGCCGCTCCCGTCGCCGACCAGGCTCTGGCTCGCTTCCTCGTAGCGGTAGTAGTCGCTGCCAAGGGTCGAGACCGGGACGAGGCCGTCGCCGCCCAGCCCCTCGACCGTGGCGAAGAAGCCGAACGGCTGCACTCCGGTGATCCGGCAATCGACGAGATCGCCGACCCGCTCGGACAAATAGGCCGCGACATAGCGGTCGAGGGTCTCGCGCTCCGCCTCCATCGCCCGCCGCTCGAGCTGCGAGATGAGCTCGCCGGTCACCTCCATCGCCTCCGCCTCCTGGTCGGTGAGGCCGCCCTCCCCCAGGCCATAGGCGCGGACGAGGGCACGGTGGACGAGCAGGTCGGCGTAGCGGCGTATGGGGCTGGTGAAATGGGCGTAAGAGCCGAGCGCCAGCCCGAAATGGCCCTTATTGTCCGGCGAATAATAAGCCTGGGTCTGGGTGCGCAGGATCTGCTCCATCACCTGCGGCCGGAAGTCGGCCTCGCCGATCCGCTCCAGGATATGGTTGAAGGTCGCCGGCCGGACGACCTGGCCGAGCGCGAACTCGACCTCGAACGTCTTGAGATAGTCCTTGAGCGCGACCAGCTTCTCGCGCCCGGGCGGCTCATGGTCGCGATACATGACCGGCGCCTTCTTCGACTCCAGCGCCTTGGCCGCGGCGACGTTGGCGGCGATCATGTAATCCTCGATCAGCTTATGCGCGTCGAGCCGCTCGCGCGGCGCCACCGAGGTGATGCGGCCCTTCTCGTCGAGCATCAGCTGCCGCTCCGGCAGGTCGAGCTCGAGCGGCGCCCTTTTCGCCCGAGCCGCGTAAAGCGCCCGCCAGCAGGCCCAGAGCGGCTTCAGCGTCGATTCGACCAGCTCAGGCGCCACCGGCGGCTCCCCCGCCTCGATTCCGGGCATCGAGCAGGTCGGCGACGCGACTTCGATCCGCTCCTGGCCCAGCGTGGCGTCGATCGCCGCCTGCGCCTCCTCATAGGCGATGTTCGCGGCGATCCGCACCCGGGCCCGGCTGAAGCGCCAGCTCTTGAGCTGTCCGTCCCGCGACACCTGAAGGTGGCAGACGAGGGCGGCGCGGTCCTCGCCTTCCTTGAGCGAGCAGATCTCGGCGCTGAGCGTCTCGGGCAGCATCGGCACCACCCGGTCGGGGAAATAGACGCTGTTGCCGCGCTTCCTCGCTTCCTTGTCGAGCGCGGAGCCGGAGCGGACGTAGAAGCTGACGTCGGCGATGGCGACGATCGCCCGCCAGCCGCCTTCATTGGCCGGATCGTCGTCGGGCGCCGCCCAGACGGCGTCGTCATGGTCGCGCGCGTCGGCCGGGTCGATGGCGACGATGGGGACGTGGGTGAGGTCCTCGCGCTTGCCGAGATCCTGCCCGGCCACCCGTTCAGCCTCCTCCAGCACCGCCGGGGGGAATTCATGCGGGATGCCGTGCTTGTGGATGGCGATCAGGCTGAAGCTGCGCGGCGCGAACGGATCGCCGAGCACTTCGCAGACCCGGGCGGTGAGGCGCGGCGG
Source organism: Sphingomonadales bacterium (assembly GCA_034668485.1). Lineage (GTDB taxonomy): Bacteria > Pseudomonadota > Alphaproteobacteria > Sphingomonadales > Sphingomonadaceae > Allosphingosinicella. The sequence continues at coordinate 4,054 of JAXDPG010000068.1, read as the reverse complement.
CCTTCCCACCTTCTCGGCGAGGACGAGGTCGCCCGCCTGGGCCGGACCGATGTCCGAGATGGGCAGGTCGCGCCTTTCCTTCTTCTCGACGGGGCGCAGCCAGAAGCCCTGCGCCTCCTGGTGGACCACTCCGAGGACGAGCTCGCTGCCCTTCATCAGCTTCTTCATCGGGTGCGCGGCATAGCCGTTGCCGCGCTGCTCGGTGCGGGCGAGCAGGCGGTCGCCGACGGCCAGAGCCGAGCCCCGGCCCCTGCGCTCGATCACCCGGAGGCGCGGCTCGGGCAGATCGGCTTCCCAGCGCTCGGGCACCGCCCAGGCGGTGGCGCTCTCGTCGATGTCGACGACGCGCAGCACGGTCACCTTCGGCACCCCGCCGGCCCGGTGGAAGGCTCGCCCGGGGGAGGAATCGATCAGGCCCTCGTCGGCCATGTCGTGCAACAGCGCCTTGAGCGCGACCTTGTCCTGCGCCGACAGGCCGAAGGCGCGGGCGATCTCGCGCTTTCCCGCCGGAGCGTCGCTCGAGGCGATGAAGTCGAGGATCTGCTGGCGGCTGGGAAGGCCGGTTCGGGTTTTAGGAGCCATTGGAACCCGTCATTGCGAGGAGCGCGGCGACGAAGCAATCCAGCATTGCGAAGGTTCCGAAGCTCTCTGGATTGCTTCGCTTCGCTCGCAATGACATTCAGGGCGTCGCCGGCGGCGGGGTGTAGGGCCGGAACGCTCCGCCCGGCACCGCCGAGGCGACCGGGCTCTCATATCCGTCCGCAGAAAGTGAAGAGACGCCGAAGACGAAATCGTCAACCCGGACGCCTTTCAACGTCGCACCGAACCATTCTCCTTGCTCCGGGCAGGGGATGCGGCAGCCGGTGATCGTCGGCTCGCCCCCGGGAACCCGCAGGCTGTTTTCCCAATTCGCGGCGTCGGTCCGGCGCCAGCGGACGATATACGCTCCGGCACCCTTGACCGGCCGCCAGCGGAGGATCGTGTCGGTCGACACCGCGCCCTCCACATTCGGCTCGGGCGGCTGCGGAGCGCTCGCCAGCGCGGCCAGCGCACCGACGTTCAGCTGCACCACCTTGGTCAGATAGGGAAAGTCCATCTTGTCGATGGTATCGCCATATTGGATGCCGTTCTCGGTGCGCAGATCCTGGTGCTGCCAGTTGTAATTCTCGATCGCGACAGTGATGCGGACCGCCGGATAGCCGAGGTTGAGCATCTCGCTATGGTCGCCGCCGCGGCCGAAGCGGTCGTTGCGCCAGATCTGCCGGACGTCGAGGCCGAGGCTGAGATCGTCGGCGAGCCCGTCGAGCCAGCGCGAGATGTTGCGCGACGGCGCGTCATTCTCCCCGCCGAGGCTCCGGATCCGGGCGGCGAGGTCCTCGTGCCCCTGCCAGCGCGGCCCTTCGGAGAAGACCCGCACATGACCATCGTCGCAGACGCCGTCGGAGCCGCAGCTGTTGCCGATGATGTCGTTGTTCAATTGGGCGATCACCTCCCAGCCCTGCGCCCTGGCATAATCGGCCAGAACCTTGCCGCCGAGCAGCCCCTGCTCCTCGCCCATCAGCGCCGCGTAGACGATCGTGTAGGGGAATTTGTGCTTCGACAGCACCCGCGCCGCCTCGATCACCGCGGCCGTGCCGGAGCCGTCGTCATTGGCGCCCGGAGCGTCGGCGGACGCGTTCATGACGTCGGTGACCCGGCTGTCGATATGGCCCGAGATGATCACCACCCGATTGGGATCGAGGCTGCCCGGCTGGATCGCGATCACGTCGGTGACTTTGGTGGGGGTCGGCACGCGGCGGCCCGTCACCACGTCCGAGGGTCTGACGATCCTCAGGCAAGTGCTGCAAGCCCGGGAATATCGGCCGAATTCGTCGGCCGCCCAGTCGAGCGCCGCTCCGATGCCGCGCTTCGGATCGGTCTGCGACGACAGGGTGTGGCGGGTACCGAAGCTCACCAGCTTCGCGACGGTCGCATGGATCCGGTCCTGGCTGACCTGATCGGCGATCTCGCGCGGGGTGGCGGAGTGAGCGGCGGTGGAGAAAGCGAGCGAGGACAGCGCGCAGGCCAGCAGCATCTTCATGGCCGCCGCCTCTGCGCCCGCCGACCGTTCTTGGCAAGCCGCCGCCGACCTTCTCCGCTTACCCCGCCGCCCTCCTCTCCCTCCCGGCCTCCAATACGGCCCGGACGTTCGCATCCTCGAAAATTTCCGCGAGATCTGAGCGAGGCCGCCGTCCGCCGAATTCGCAAGCTCGGCCAATCCCGCTGCTTTACACCCCTAAGACGCTCTGGCAGACCTCGCGAACACCGGGTTGGGGAACATCTTCAAATGCTTGAGCTTGCCGACGTCAGCCACGTCTATCCGAACGGCACCCGCGCGCTCGACCGGGTGACGCTGTCGATCCCGCGCGGAATGTACGGCCTGCTGGGGCCGAACGGCGCCGGCAAATCGACCCTGATGCGCAACGTCGCGACGCTCCAGACCCCGACCGAGGGGACGATCCGCTTCGGCGACCTCGACGTCATCGCCGAGCCCGAGAAGCTTCGGCGGACATTGGGCTATCTGCCCCAGGATTTCGGGGTCTATCCGCGGGTCTCGGCCTACGACATGCTCGATCACATGGCGGTTCTGAAGGGCATCCCCTCTGCCGCGGCGCGCAAGGCGATCGTCGAGGCCCTGCTCCACCAGGTCAATCTCTGGGACGTGCGCAAGAAGGCGCTGGCCGGCTTCTCCGGCGGCATGCGCCAGCGCTTCGGGATCGCCCAGGCGCTGATCGGCAATCCCGAACTCATCATCGTAGACGAGCCGACCGCCGGCCTCGACCCGGAGGAGCGCAACCGCTTCTTGAACCTGCTCGCCGAGATCGGCGAGAATGTCGTCGTCATCCTCTCCACCCACATCGTCGAGGACGTTTCCGACCTCTGCCCGCGCATGGCGGTGCTGGCGGGCGGGCGGATCCAGCTCGAAGGGGCGCCGCTCGACCTCATCCACGCGACCCGCGGCCGGATCTGGATGAAAGTGATCGATCGTGGAGATCTCGACAGATATCGCGAGAAATATGAACTGATCTCGACCCGCCTGTTCGCGGGACGCACCGTCATCCACGTCCTCGCCGACAGCGATCCGGGCGACGGCTTCGCCTCGGTCGAAGGCGGCCTCGAGGACGTCTACTTCACCACCCTCGCCCAATCCCGCCGCGCCGCCTGAGGAGCAAATTCCATGTTCCTCAAGATCGCCCGTTTCGAGCTTCGCTACCAGATCAAGAACCCGGTCTTCTGGGTGGCCGCAATTTTGTTCCTGCTGATGACCTTCGGGGCGATGGCCTCGGGGAACGTGCAGATCGGCGCGGGCGGCAACATCCACAAGAACAGCCCGGTCGCTTTGGCCCAGATCCAGATCATCCTCAGCCTGTTCTTCATGTTCGTGACCACCGCCTTCGTCGCCAACGTGGTGGTGCGCGACGATGATACCGGCTTCGGGCCGATCGTCCGCTCGACCCCGATCACCCGCCTGCAATATCTGGGCGGCCGCTTTGCCGGGGCCGTCGCCGCCGCCATCCTCGCCTTCCTGTTCATCCCGCTCGGCTCGTGGATCGGCTCGCTGATGCCGTGGGTCGATGCGGAGACGCTCGGGCCCAACCGCCTGGCTCATTATGGTTACGGCCTGCTCGTCTTCGGCGTTCCGAACCTGCTCGTCACCGGCGCGATCTTCTTCACCGCGGCGACCCTGACCCGCTCGATGATGTGGACCTATGTCGCCGTCATCTTCTTCTTCCTGGGCTGGCTGATCCTGACCGGGATCGCCCAGGCCAAGCCCGAGCTCAAGGACACGATGGCGCTGATCGAGCCGTTCGGCGCCGGCGCCTTCCGCAACGCCACCCGCTATTGGACCAGCGCCGAAGCCAATCTCCTGATGCCCGCTTTCGAGGGGACGATCCTCGTCAACCGCCTGATCTGGCTCGGCGTCGGCGCCGCCGTCCTGGCGCTCGGCATCGCCCGCTACCGCTTCGCCGAGCCCGGCCTCTCGAAGAAGCGCAGCAAGGATGCCGAGGCCGAG
>JAXDPG010000067.1:0-5057 GCA_034668485.1 Sphingomonadales bacterium | reverse complement strand
GCTGGAAATGTAACGCATGTCGGTCCGTCACCGTCAGGGGCAAGGTCAGCGGGCGGCGACTGCCCGCTGCGGCCGGACTTTCTCGCCTTCGGTAAGTAACCGGCCGGCCGAGAGGACGACCCGCTCGGTCCCGTTCAGCCCTTCGCCGACGACCACGCCCGTATCGGTGACCGAGGCGACCTTCACCGCCCGGCGGCGGACGGCATTGTCCTTGTCGAGGATGTAGACGTAGCTGCCCTGGCTGTCGTTCAGCACCGCCGATTCGGGCAGCATCGGCGCGTCGACCGATCCGGCGCGAAGGTTGGCGGTGGCGAAGCCGCCGGGCCTGAGGTCGCGGTCGTAGGGCACGGCGATCCGGGCGACGCCCTGACGGGTCGCGGGATCGATGATCGGCGACACCTGCCAGATGCTTCCCTGATAAGTCTTCGCCGAGCCGACCGGAGTCACCTGCGCCGGAACGCCGACGCTGAGCGCCGCCAGGTCCGCCTCGGGCAGCCGCGCCATCATCTCGAACTGGCCGCCGCGGGCGATCCGGAACAGCGCGCCCGAGCCCGGGCCGACGATCTGGCCGGGCTCGACGGTGCGGGTCAGCACCAGGCCCGCCGCCGGGGCGCGGACGTCGAGGCGGCCGATGCGGGCACGGCTCTGGCCGAGATTGGCCTGGGCGACCCGCACCCGGGCGAGCGCGGCGTCGCGGGCGGCGACGCGCCGTTCGACGTCCGCCTTGGAGACGAAGCCGCGCGAAACGAGCTTCTGCGCCCGGTCCAGCTCCTGCTGGGCGAGGCGGGCGTCGGCGCGGGCGACGTCGATCTGGGCGGCGAGCTGCGCCGCTTCCTGGGTCTGGACCGAACGGTCGATGACGGCGAGCGTCTGGCCGGCGCCGACCCACTGGCCGGCCTCGACGACGACGCTGACGACCTTGCCGCCTTCGCCCGGTATGCCGACCGGCATGTCGTAGCGCGCGGCGAGCTGGCCGGTGGCGGAGATGGTACGGGCGACCTGCTGCCGGCCGGGGACGACGACGCTGACCGCCGGCGCCGCCTCGGAGCTCTCGCCGCCCTTGGCGCCGACCGCGACCTTGGTCTCGCCGCCGCCGCGGCCGAACATGAAATAGCCGATCGCGAGCAGCGCCAGCACCGCGACGATGGCGAGGATGATGGTCCTGCGCCGGCGGCGGGCGACCGTGGCATCGTCTATCACGACCAGTTCGCTATCGGCGCTTCCGCTGCGCCATTTGCGCGATTCGAAATTCATAATGCTCATATTCCCCACACCGGACAGGCGGCAGGGCCGCTTCGGCAACTGTGTTAGCCGAATATATCACCTGCCTCAAGTCAATTCTGCCGCAGCGCCCCCGGCGCGGCGGAACGGGTTCCTACATTTTTTGTTGGGGTTTGGCCACTCGAAAGCGGTACAGTAAAGAACGAGCAAGCGAGGGTAAGGAGGGACTAATGAACCTGCTGGCAGACCATGGCTGGATCGCCTGGATCATCATCGGCGCCATTGCCGGAGCGATCGCCAAGGCGATCATGCCGGGCCGGGATCCGGGCGGCTGCATCGTCACCATCCTGCTCGGCATCGGCGGCGCCGTGCTCGCCGGCTGGCTCGGCAACATGCTCGGCTGGTACCGCCAGGGCCAGGGCGCCGGCTTCATCGCCGCCATCGTCGGCGCGATCGTCATCCTCTTCATCTGGAGGCTGATCGCGGGGCGGCGATAGCGCTTATCCTCCCCAGGCTTCGCTTGGGGAGGGGGACCACCCGAAGGGTGGTGGAGGGGTGAAACCCGCCGGATGTGCCGATACCCCTCCACCAGGCTTCGCCTGGTCCCCCTCCCCATCGCTTCGCGCTGGGGAGGATCAGGAACGCGTCGCGGCCTTCATCTCCGCGACGAACGCCCTCACGTCCTCGCCGCGCGCGATTCGATCGACGATCGCGGAGCCCGAGATCACCCCCGCCGCGCCCGCCTGCAGCGCCAGCCGGACATGCTCGGGCCGCGAGATCCCGAAGCCGAGCACCGGCGGCGGCGCGTCGGCTTCCCGCAAGGCGGCGATCACCTCGCCCGCGAAGCGGACCCGCTCGTCCGCTCCGGTGACCCCGGCGCGGGCGACGCAATAGGTATAGCCCTGCCCTTCCGCAGCGATCCGCCTGAGCGTCGCCGGCGGCGTGTTCGGGGCCGCGATCAGCACCGGCGCCACGCCCGCGAGCCGCGCCGCCGCCAGGAACGGCTGCGCCTCGAGCAACGGCACGTCGGCGACGAGGACGCTGTCGACTCCGGCCTCGGCGGCGCTGCGGTAGAAGGGCTCCAGGCCCCGCGCCATGACGATGTTCGCGTAGGTGAGGATGCCGACCGGCACCTCGCCATGACGCCTTCGAAACCCGGCCAGCAGCCGGAAGCAGTCCGCCGTCCGGGTCCCGGCGGCCAGCGCCCGCACCGCGGCCGCCTGGATGACCGGGCCGTCGGCGACCGGATCGGAGAAGGGGATTCCGACCTCGATCATGTCCGCGCCTCCCTCGACCAGGGCGTCGAGCACGACCGCGCCGGTGGCGAGGTCGGGGTCTCCGAGCATGACGAAGGCGCCGAAGGCGCCCTCGCCGCGCCCGCCCAGCCGCTCGAACGTCGCGCCGTAGCGGCTCACGCCGACGCTCCCAGCAGCCGCCGCGCCTGCTCCATGTCCTTGTCGCCGCGCCCGGAGAGGTTGACGACGATTATCGTCTCTTCCGTCGCGGCCTCTGCCATCTTCAGGGCCAAGGCCAGCGCATGGGCGGATTCGAAGGCGCAGATGATCCCTTCCGATCGCGCCAGCCGAGCGAAGGCGGCAAGCGCCTCCTCGTCGGTGATGCCGACATAGTCGGCCCGGCCGCTGTCCTTGAGGAAGGCGTGCTCCGGCCCGACCGCGGGATAATCGAGGCCGGCGGAGACCGACCAGCTCTCGTCGATCTGTCCGTCCTCGTCCTGAAGCACATAGGTCTCGGCGCCGTGGAGGATGCCGGGCCGGCCGCGCAGCAAAGTGGCGCCATGCTCGCCGCCGTCGAGGCCCCGACCCGCCGCCTCGACGCCGATCAGCCGCACGCTTTCGTCGTCGATGAAGTCGGCGAACAGGCCGATGGCGTTGGACCCGCCTCCGACCGCGGCGATGCAGGCGTCGGGAAGCCGCCCTTCCGTCTCCAATATCTGCGCCCGCGCCTCCTTTCCGATCACCCGCTGATACTCGCGCACCATCAGCGGGAAGGGATGCGGGCCGGCCACCGTGCCGAGCAGATAATGGGTATCCTCGAAGCTCGCCGCCCAGTCCCTCAGCGCTTCGTTGATCGCGTCCTTGAGGGTGCGCGAACCGCTCTCGACCGGGACCACCTCGGCCCCCATCAGCTCCATCCGGAAGACGTTGGCCCGCTGCCGCTCGACGTCGAGCGCGCCCATGTAGATGCGCGTCTCCAGCCCGAACAGGGCGCCGGCCAGGGCGGTCGCGACGCCATGCTGTCCCGCCCCGGTCTCCGCGATCAGCCGGCTCTTGCCCATCCGCCTGGCCAGCAGCGCCTGCCCGAGCACCTGGTTGGTCTTGTGGGCGCCGCCGTGGAGCAGGTCCTCGCGCTTCAGATAGATCCGCGCGCCCGCTGAGCCGAGGTTGCGGCACAAGGTGAGCGGCGTCGGCCGCCCGGCATAGGTGGCGAGCAGGCCGTCGAGCTCGGCGTGGAAGGCCGGATCGTCCGCCGAGTCGAGGAAGGCCGCCTCGAGCTGCTCGATCGCCGGGACCAGGACCTGGGGGACATAGGCGCCGCCATAGGCGCCGAAGCGGCCGCTCAGGCGCACGCCGCCTCCCCCCCCACCGGCAGCCGAAGCGCCTCGAAGAAGGCGTGGAGCTTGCCCGCGTCCTTGCGCCCGGGCGCCATCTCGACGCCCGAGCCGACGTCGAGCGCGAACGCTCCGACTCGCGCCGCGGCGCCGGCGTTGGCCGGCTTGAGCCCGCCCGCCAGCAGCGACCGGCCGAGTTCCGCCCGGCCCTCGACCCGCCCCCAGTCGAACGCGATGCCGGTGCCGCCGGAGCGGCCGCCGACCTGGCTGTCGAACAAGGTGCGGTCGGCACCAAGCCGGGGCCGCGGCACCTCGCGCCCGACCGCGGCGGCGGCCCAGATCTCGGTCTCCTCGGGGAGCAGGGAGCGCAGCGCTCGGATGTAGAGCGCGTCCTCGTCGCCGTGAAGCTGCACCGCCCTGAGGCCGAGCGCCCGGGCGCCGCGGGCCACTTCCATCACCTTCTCGTTGCGGAACACGCCGACCAGCGGCACCGGCGACGCCGCGGCGACCGCCACCGCCTGCGAGCGGGTGACGGCGCGCGGCGTGTTGGGCACCATGACGACGCCCGCATAGGCGGCGCCATGCTCGGCGGCCATCGCCGCGTCGTGGCCGTCGGTGATTCCGCAGATCTTGACCCGGCCATAGGCCAGCGCCCGCGCCGCCGCGCCGGGATCCCCGGCCCGCATCAGCGACGAACCGACCAGGAAGGCGTCGGCATGAGGCGCCAGCCGGGCGACGTCGGCGCGGGTCGCGATGCCCGATTCGGCGACGACGAGCGTTCCCGCCGGCACCAGGGCGGCCAGGCTTTCGGTCGTCGCGAGGTCGACCTTCAGGGTGTCGAGGTCGCGATTGTTGATGCCGACCATGTCGGCGCCGAGGCCGACCGCCCGGCGCACCTCGCCGGCGGTGTGCGCCTCGACCAGGGCGTCCATGCCGAGCCGCCGCGCCTCGGCCATCACCGCCGCCGCTTCCTCGTCCGCCAGCACCGCGAGGATGACCAGGATGGCATCGGCGCCGTGCAGCCGCGCCTCGGCCACCTGGCGCGGGTCGACGATGAAGTCCTTGGCGAGGATCGGGCCGAGAAACTCGCGGCGGACGGCGGCGATGTCGTCCAGCGAGCCGCCGAAATAGGGCGCGTCGGTCAGCACGCTGATCGCGTCGGCGGCGCCGCGATAGGCGCGGGCGAGCGCTCCGGCGTCGGCGCCGGGCCGGATCGCCCCGCCCGAGGGCGAGCCGCGCTTCACCTCCATGACGAAGCGCGCGCCCG
>JAXDPG010000066.1:0-7662 GCA_034668485.1 Sphingomonadales bacterium | reverse complement strand
ACCCTTCGGGTGGTCCCCCTCCCCATCTCCGATGGGGAGGATCTTCCTAATGCCCCTTCGACTCCGCCTTGCGGTGCCGCTCGAGCTCGTCGCCGACGAGCCTCACGATGTGGATGACGTTGGTCGAGCCGGGCGTTCCGAACGGGACTCCGGCGATGATGACGATTCGATCGCCGCCCCTGGCCACGCCGTGGCGCAGCGCCATCCTCTTGGCCTTGGCGATCATCTCCTCGAAATTGGCGATGTCGCGCGTCCGGACCGCATGCGCGCCCCACAGGATGCCGAGCTTGCGCGCGGCCTTGGTCGAGGGGGTGAGGACCAGCAGCGGGACGGCCGGCCGCTCGCGCGACAGCCGCCGGGCGGTCGAGCCCGATGAGGTGAAGCAGACGATCGCCTTGGCCCCGACCGTGCCGACGATGGTGTTGGCGGCCTGGGCGATGGCGTCGGCCGTGGTCGGATCGGGCAGGGTGCGGGTGAAATGGACCCGCTCCGAGTAGCTCGGGTCGTTCTCGACGCTGGTCGCGATCGAGTTCATCATCGTCACCGCCTCGCACGGATATTTGCCCGACGCGCTCTCCGCCGACAGCATCACCGCGTCGGCGCCGTCATAGACCGCCGTCGCCACGTCCGAGACCTCGGCGCGGGTCGGAGTCGGCGCCTCGATCATCGATTCGAGCATCTGGGTCGCCACCACCACCGGCCGTCCGAAGCGCCGCGCCGCCTCGACGATCATCTTCTGGAGCGGCGGCACCGCCTCGGGCGGAAGCTCGACGCCGAGATCGCCGCGCGCGACCATCACCGCATCGGCCAGCTCCAATATGCCGTCGAGCCGCTCGACCGCCGCCGGCTTCTCGATCTTGGCGAGCAAGGCGGCGCGGCCGGCGATCAGCCGGCGCGCCTCGGCGACGTCCTCGGGCCGCTGCACGAAGGAGAGCGCGATCCAGTCGACATGGTGGTCGAGCGCGAAGGCGAGGTCGGTGCGGTCCTTGTCGGTCAGCGCCGCGAGCGGCAGCACTACGTCGGGAACGTTCACCCCCTTGTTGTTGGACAGCCGGCCGCCGACTTCGACCACCGTCTCGATGCGGTCATCGGTCGCGCTCACCACCCGCTGGACCAGCTTGCCGTCGTCGAGCAGCAGCCTTGTGCCCTTCTCGACCGCGCCGAATATCTCCTTGTGCGGCAGTTCGACGCGCTTCGACGTGCCGGCCTTGCGGTCCCGGTCGAAGACGAAGGTCTGGCCCTTCTCCAGCTCGACGCCGCCGTCGCCCCCGAACGTGCCGACCCTCAATTTGGGGCCCTGGAGGTCGGCGAGGATGGTGGTCGGCCGGTCCAGCTCCTTCTCCAGCGCCCGGATCGTCTCGATCAGCCGCGCATGGTCCTTGTGGGTGCCGTGGCTCATATTGACCCGGAAGGCGTCGGCGCCGGCCTGGGCGAGCTTGCGGATCATTTCCGGAGTCCGGCTCGCGGGCCCCAGCGTGGCGAGGATGCGGACCTTGCGGCTGCGCGGGACGAAGCAGCTGGGGAGCGTTTCTGAATTGACCATCGGCTGTTGCGAATAGCCGCTATCGCCGCCAGTTCAACCCGGAGCCGTCGCTCCAGCGCAGGCTGGGGCCCTGGCGGGCGAAATATGCGGGTTCCTTTCACCCGCCGGGATGCCAGCCTGCGCCGGCATGACGGGGAGGCTACCCGGCCAATCCCCGCTCGGCGATATAGGCGTTGTCGAAGACCGCCCGGTCGGCCACGGTCGGCAGGACCCGTCGCCGCGCCGCCAGCCACTTGTCGACATTGCCGCCATAGGCCGCCTTCAGCCGGTCCCTGGTATAGCCATTCACCTTTCCCCAATGCTGGGTATAGGCGATGCCTTTCGCCTCCAGCCGGGCCGGCGCGGCGTCGAAGAACTTGCGGGTGAGGCTGCTGTCGACGCCGTCTATGCTGATCATGCACCCGATGTCGAACTTGTTGAAGGCGAGCAGAGCCGGCGACTTGCGGACGTAGCGGCAGCCGAAGACGACCGGAATCGGCCCGATCTCCTTGTAGAGGGCGGTCAGGGCCTCGAGCGTCCTTCGGATATCGGGCAGCGCGACGGCGATGCTGCCGCTGGCGACATGGAGCTGCGGCGCCTTGTAGCCGTAGATCATGCCGGGCGTGCCGGTCTGCGCCTTGGTGTCGAACAGCTGCGCCGCCGCGACCTTGCCGAAGGTCGGGATGAGGCCCTTGAAGCGGTCGAGGATGGTGCCGACCAGCGACAGGCTGTCGAAGCCCGGGCCGAGCGCGTGGTCCTTCTGGGTAAGGCCGTATTTCGGCACGTAATCGGCGGGGCAGTCCTTCCTGTAATTGGCGCTGAGCAGGACCTCGTCGCTGCTCGGGTTGATCACCGGCTGGAAGAAATAGGGGGCGCCCTTGTCCTTGAAGAAAGGGTGGGCGGAGAAATCCAGCTCGCCGATCACCTTCCACAGCGGCTCGTCCAGCTTCACCGTCTGCGGGTTCGTCTCGAGCAGGTAGCGCGGGACGGTTTCGATCACGACGGCCTGGATGATCCCGAAGCTGCCGAAGGCGACGACGGCGGCGTTGAACAGTTCGTCGTCGTCGCGCTTCAGCTCCGCGCCCAGCGTCGCAACCCATTCGGGCTTCATCACCGGCCGGCTCTTGCGCTCGATCCAGCAATGGCGGTCCGCGGTCGGCACCAGGTGGATCGCGACGATATGGTCGTGCAGCGCCTTGTGGTCGAGCGCCGAGCCGTGAGTCCCGCACGAGGTCGCGCCGACGATGGTCTGGCCGTTGGCGGCGCCGGAGGTGAACAGGGCGCGGCCGTTGGCCGGCGCCTCGAGCACTCGGTTCACGTCGGCCACGGTGGCGCCGCACTGGAAGAGGTGGAGGCCCGCTTTCTCGTCGGCCGTGCCGGGATAGGCGGGATCGACCGAGTCGGCGGCCACCTTCATCCAGCCGACGAGCCGGTTCGTCTCCACCGCCCAGCCCGGCGACGCCGGCGCTTCGGAAAGGGACCAGCGCGAGCCGACCGCCCGCATCGGCATAGCGGCCGCCCGCGCTTTGGCGATAAGGGTCTGGAGCTGGCCGGTCGTTTCCCTAAGGCCGTCCACCGAGACTCGGGCGCTTCCGGTGAGAGCGGGCGGGTGCAGCTCCCAGAAGCCCTTGGTCTTGACCTTGTAGCTCTCGTGGAAGTTGAGGAAATTCTTGGCGGGAAAGAAGTCCGGATCGGCCGCCATCACTGGGCTCCGCCCGGCTCGAATTCCGGCTGGCGTGCGTTCGAGCATTGGTAGACGATGGTCGCCGGCGCGACCAGGCCGAAGGTCAGCCAGCTGACCAGGCCCTGGCCGAAATCGCGCTTCACCAGCACCCGTCCCAGCTGCTCGCCGTCCCGGCATGTCCTGGCCAGTACGTAGGGCGGCTGCTGCAGCTCGGAGCCGAGATAGGAATTGGCATGGACCTCGTGCCGGGCGCCGGCCAGGCTCGGCGCCGGAGGCTGGACGAGATATTGCATGCAGCCGCCGGTCATCAGCGACCCCGCCAGCAGCGTAATATGGCTCTTGCGCATCATCTGCCCCCTCGCGCCATCCTATCAGGCGCGGCCGGGCGCCGCCAGCGACCCGGCCGCCAACTGACTCCGAAAGGGACCAAGCGCGCGAGGCGCTTGAGCCCCAGGCGCCGCTTCACTAGAGCCCGATCCTCGAATCCGGGCAAAAGGGAATGAAATGGCTGAAGGCACGATCGCGGCGGACGAACTGAGGCTCCTCATCGAGCGGATCGAGCGGCTCGAGGAGGAGAAGAAGGCGATCGCGGACGACGTCAAGGACGTCTACGGCGAAGCCAAGGCGCGCGGCTACGACACCAAGACGATGCGCGCCATCGTCCGCCTCAGGAAGATGGAGACGAACGACCGCCAGGAAGCCGACGCCCTGCTCGAAACCTACAAGGCGGCCTTGGGGCTCGACTGATCTCTGCGTTCCGGCGAAGGCCGGGACCAGTCCTTCTTTTGGTGCCGCTGGGCCCCGGCCTTCGCCGGGGAGCAGCGGCCGCCGTTGCCTATCGTCCGGCCTGCCGGTATCGGCTGCCTTGCACCCCAACAGCAGGAACGCCCCCACCCCAATGGCCGGCCACAGCAAGTTCAAGAACATCATGTATCGCAAGGGCGCCCAGGACAAGAAGCGCTCGGCGATGTTCTCCAAGCTCTCGCGCGAGATCACCGTGGCGGCGAAGATGGGCCTGCCCGACCCGGACGCGAACGCGCGCCTCAGGGCGGCGATCACCACGGCCCGCGCCCAGTCGATGCCCAAGGACAATATCCAGCGGGCGATCGACAAGGCCTCGGGCGGCGACGCCGAGAATTACGAGGAGCTGCGCTACGAAGGCTTCGGCCCGGGTGGAGTCGCGCTGATCGTCGAGGCGCTGACCGACAACCGCAACCGCACCGCCACCAACATGCGCACCGCTTTCTCGAAGAATGGCGGCAATCTCGGCGCGTCGGGCTCGGTCAGCCACGGCTTCGAGCGGCTCGGCCTGGTCGCCTATCCGGCCTCCGCCGGAAGCGCCGACGCCGTCTTCGAGGCGGCGATCGAAGCCGGCGCGGAGGACGTCGAATCCGACGAGGACGGCCACCAGATCTGGACCGCGCAGGAGGATCTGCACGGCGTCGCCCGGGCCCTCGAGGACTCGCTCGGCGAGCCGCAGAGCGTCAAGCTCGCCTGGCGCCCGTCGACCCCGGTCGAGGTCGGAGCGGACGATGCCGGCCAGCTCATGAAGCTGATCGACGCGCTCGAGGAGGATGACGACGTCCAGACCGTCTGGGGCAATTACGAAGTGCCGGACGAAGTGATGGAGAAGCTTTGATCATCCTCGGCCTCGATCCCGGGCTGGGCTGCACCGGCTGGGGCGTCATCGCCGCCGACGGCAACCGTCTGAGCCACGTCGCCAACGGCCAGATCCGCACCGATTCCAAGGTCGAGCTTCCCGCCCGGCTGCTTGACCTGCACGGCCGTCTCCTCGCCATCCTCGCCGAGCACCGCCCGGCGGCGGCCGCGGTCGAGGAAGTGTTCGTCAACGACAATCCGCAATCGACCCTGAAGCTCGGCCAGGCCCGCGGAGTCGTCCTGCTCGCGGCGGCGGGCCTCGCCATCCCGGTCGGCGAATATGCGGCGCGTCTGGTCAAGAAGGCCGTGGTCGGGACTGGCGGCGCGGACAAGGTCCAGGTCCACGCCATGGTTCAGCGGCTGCTGCCCGGCGTGAAGATCGCGGGTTCCGATGCAGCCGACGCCCTCGCCGTCGCGATCACCCACGCTCATCACCTCGCCAGCGCCCGGGCGCTGGGGAGCCACGCGGCATGATCGCCCGGCTCCGCGGGCTGCTCGATTCGTTCGCGGCCGACCATGCCGTCGTCGACGTGAACGGCGTGGGCTACCTCGTCCAAGCTTCGACCCGCACCCTCTCCGCGCTGGGTCCGGTCGGCGGCGAGGTGGTGCTCCACACGGTGATGCAGGTGGCCCAGGACGACATCCGCCTGATCGGCTTCGCGAGCGGCGAGGAGCGCGACTGGTTCGGGCTGCTCACCTCGGTGCAGGGCGTCGGCACCCGCGTCGCACTGGCCATCCTCTCGACCCTTCCCGGCGACGACCTCCACCGCGCCGTCGCGGCCGGCGATCATGCGATGATCGCCCGCTCCCCCGGAGTCGGCCCCAAGCTCGCCCAGCGCATCGTCCACGAATTGAAGGACAAGGTCGGCAGCCTCGCCCTCGGGCCCGCCGCCCCGGGCCCGGCCCCCGGCAGTGCCGCCGCCGACGCCGCCTCCGCCCTCCGCCACCTCGGCTTCCGGCCCGGCGAGGCGGCCGCCGCCGTGGGCAAGGCGGAAGCCGAGCTCGGCCCGGACGCGACCCTCGACGCCCTCGTCCGGACGGCGCTGAAGAAGGCGGCCCGCTGACCGTCGCGCCAGCGAAGGCTGGGCCC
Source organism: Sphingomonadales bacterium (assembly GCA_034668485.1). GTDB lineage: Bacteria > Pseudomonadota > Alphaproteobacteria > Sphingomonadales > Sphingomonadaceae > Allosphingosinicella. Next base: position 1,707 of record JAXDPG010000066.1, on the reverse strand, counting down.
CCGGGGGGTGAAGACCGCCGGCGCCTTTCACTCCCTGGGATCCCGGCCTCCGCCGGGATGACGGAACTTAATTTAGCGGCTTAGCCCCAGGCCTCGCCGAACAGCCGCACGAAATTGCCGCCGAGCAATTTGTCGATTCGCGCCTGGCTCCATCCCCGCCCCTTCAAGTCGGCGGCGAGGCTCTCGTAGCGGCCGACGTCGTTATAGCCCTCGACATAGTTCATCACATCGGCCGATTCGCCCGGCGCGGAGATGCCGCGCTTGACCCGGTCCTCGTAAAATTCCTTGTGCCGCTTCTTCGACTCCGCGTTGATCTCGTAGCCGAACAGCGGCCCGTCGGTGCCGAGGCCGATATGGTCCTCGCCGCAGATTTTGAGCGCATGCTCGATATGGCGGATCAGGTCCTCCTTCTGCGGCTGGCCCGTCGCTCGAATGAACGGCATCAGGTAGAGGCCGAACACGCCGCCCTTGTCGGCCAGCGCCCGCATCTCGGCGTCGAACGTGTTGCGCGGCAGGTCGACCAGGTCGCGGCAGCCGCTGTGGGTGATGGCGAGGGGACGCTTGGCCGCCGCAATGCCCTCGGCGATCGTCCTTTGCCCGGAATGGCTGAGGTCGAGCAGGACCTTGGCCTCCTCGATCTTGGCGATCACTTCGCGGCCGAAGTCCGACAGCCCGGCATTGGCCCGCTCGAGGCAGCCGTCGCCGGCGAGGTTGCGCTTGTTGTAGGTGAGCTGGATCTGCTTGACGCCGAGCGCCGCGAAAGTCGCGACCCGCGCCGAATCCCCTTCGAGCGCCGTCGTGTCCTGGAAATTGTAGATGAGGCCGAGCTTGCCGGCGGCCCGGGCCGAGCGGATGTCGGCCGCACTCTCGATCTTGGCGAAATGGGCGCTGTGCTCCGCGATCAGCGCGTCCCATTCGGCCACCGACTGGACGGCGCTCCGGAACCGGTCCGGCCCGTTGCCGACCTCGCCCACGGTCATCCCGATCAGGTCCATCCGCCGCTGCCGGATCGCCTCGATCAGCTTGGGCGAAGGCACGAAACGGCCGGGCTGCGGCTCGTCCCACCCGTCCACCCCGCCCTGGGCGTCGACCCAGATGGTGGGATCGGCGGGAGGACGCGTCACCGGCAGCGCTGCGCCGGGCAGAGTCAGGAAGGCGGCGGCGGCCCCTGTGCTCATCAGGAATTCACGCCGGTCCATGGAGCCTCCTCATCCTCCCCGCCGCGAAGCGACGGGGGGATAATCTAGGCCGCGAATCGGCCGCGATAAAGCCGCTCGACAGCAGGGGCGCTTCGGCTAAAGCTCGCTCCCGTGGAGCAGGAGCGGATCATCACCGGCGAACGCCGACCCGAGGACGTCGACGCCGCGCTCCGCCCCAAGACCCTCGACGATTTTGTCGGCCAGAAGGCGGCGCGCGAAAATCTGCGCGTCTTCATCGAGGCCGCCAAGAGTCGCGGCGACGCGCTCGACCACGTCCTCTTCTTCGGCCCGCCCGGGCTCGGCAAAACCACGCTCGCCCAGATCATCGCACGCGAGCTCGGAGTCGGCTTCCGGGCCACTTCCGGGCCGGTCATCGCCAAGTCGGGCGATCTCGCCGCCCTGCTCACCAACCTCGAGGACGGCGACGTCCTCTTCATCGACGAGATCCACCGCCTCGCCCCCGCCGTCGAGGAGATACTCTACCCGGCGATGGAGGACCGCGCGCTCG
>JAXDPG010000065.1:0-7410 GCA_034668485.1 Sphingomonadales bacterium | reverse complement strand
CGGCGACGCTCCGATGGATCATCCGGCTTCCAAAACCCTCCATGTCCGGGGGGCGAGGGACGGCGGGTCCTCCCGCCTCCGACCAGACAAGGCGCACTTCGTCCTCCTCGGTGCAGCCCGATACGTCGAGCGTCCCCGTCGCCGACGAGAGGGCGCCGTGCTTGACCGAGTTGGTGGCGAGTTCGTGAACCACCATCGCCAAGGTCGTCGCTGCCGCCTCCCCGACACCCATGCGGGGAACGGCAACGCGAATGCGCCCCGAAAATGCGCCGGTGTCCTCATAGGGCGACAGCAGGATCGCCAGCAGGTCGCCCAGCAGGGCAGCCTTGCCCTGCTCGCCGGGCAGCGGGCGGACCAGATCGTGCGCCCGGCCCAGGGAAGTGAGTCTGCGCGTCAGGTCGCGGGTCATGTCCTCGATCGAGCCTGCGGAGCGGGAGGTGAGTTCGGTCAGGCCGGCGGCGATGGCGAGCAGATTCTTCACCCGGTGGCTCATTTCGCCCGCGAGCAGCTCACTGCCTTCCTCCGCTTGCTTTCTCCCGGTGACGTCGAGGAAGATACCGAACATCGCGCCGTCCACGATACCGGCGTCCGCGCCCTGACCCCTTGCGGAAATCCAGCGAATGTCGTCCCCGACCATGATCCGAAAGTCGATTTCGTACGATCCGGCGACGGACCGCGTGGCCGAAAAGGCGGCGCGCACGCGATCCCGGTCGGCGGGATGGATGTGGGCCGACAAATTCTCGAAGCTGACGGCTTCCGACCATGGCAGCCCCCACAGTTCGAACGCGCGTTCGTCCATGGAGAAGCGGTCGTCGCCGACCTTCCAGGACCACAGGGCCACGCACGCCGCATCGATCGCCAGACGCAGGTGATCAGGGCCCCATACGTGCAGCGGAGAATCTCCTGCGAACATCCTCGCCTTTCCCTCTAATCGCCGCCTTGGGCCCTCATCCTCGTTGGCGGCGATGCTAGTAGCCCAATAACTGGCGGCTGCCTATGCGGTCGAGGAGGGCTCAGACGAACCAGTCCTAGTAGAAGAGCCGGTGCCCAGCTTTATAAAGAGAAGGAACGCCGTCAGAACTGGGCTGGCGGGCGTACCCAATTTTGTAAGAACAAGTTTATCTATCCGGCGTTAGCGTGCAGGCAATTATTACAAGCAAGCCCTCGTTATCGGTGACCGCTCTCCCCATATTGATCTTATGGAAAACAGATATTGGATCGGCCGCAAGCGTTCGGCCATGGGGATGGCGCGCGGCGCGGCGACCGCCGAGGCTCGCCTAATCCATTACGACCTCGCCGGCCGCTACAGCGTCAAGGCGGCCCACTGCCTTTCCCTGGCGGCGGCCGCCGACCAACGGGCGATCCGCGGCGAAAGAGCCGTGCTACATTTGCCCCAGCCGCAGTCGCGCCCACCCGCGCCCCTCTGCCTGCACCGGGACGGCGAAGGCTCGTGAGCCTGCACGGCTGGCTGGGCCGGCACGTGGCCGATCACAAGGGGAGCCACTGGGAGCGCGGCAGCTTCGTGAGCCGATGCACCGTGTGCGGCCGCTCGATGATCAAGCTGCCGGGGCTTAGCTGGCAGCTGCGCACCGCGGCGCGCTGAGCATGGACGGCACGATTTCCTCGCGGACCAGGGTCCTGAACTACGGCCTTGCCTCCTTCCTGATCGCGCTCTCCATGTTGATCCTGGTCTACAAGTGGGTCGTCTGAGCCCGCGAAGAGAAAGAAATCATCGCGCCTGCTGTGTGACGGTCCCGCGGAAGGGGGCTGAAGTCGAGAGTAACAGCGGCAGCGGGTCCAGCGAGCGGGCTCGCCAGACTTGGCCGCGTCGATGCATCGGGGATGTTCGCTAAAGCGCTGAAACAGCTGTGTTGTTTGTTCCCTGGCAAGCGCGCATAGCTGAATCAGCGGGGGCGCGGCCCCTATGCAGGCATCCAGCTTGGCAGAAAACTCCGTTGGGAGACTCTGCGATGTCTGATTATGCCTCCGATTTCTCCATCCGCCGCTTATGGACCATTTTCGGCGCGACAATGGTCGTCATGTTCGGGGCGCTCCTCTTCTTCGGCGTTCAAATCTATCACGCCAAGCCGCCGATGCCCGGTTCCGTCCGGACCGCCTCGGGGCAGGTCCTCTATACGGGCGAGGACATTCAGCGCGGCCAGAATGTCTGGCAGTCGATCGGCGGGATGCAGCAGGGCTCGATCTGGGGCCATGGCAGCTACGTCGCCCCGGACTGGAGCGCGGACTGGCTGCATAGGGAAGCCTTGGCGCTTCGGGACGGCATCTCCGGGTCCGGCGTCCTGCGGCCGTTCGCCGCTCTTCCCGAGCCTGAGCAGGCGCGTTTCGCCTCGATGGTCATGCGCGAGATGCGGACTAACACCTACGATCCTCAAACCACCAGCATCACGGTCAGCGAGAAGCGCGCGGCCGCCATTGCCGCCACCGCGAACCACTATGCGGACCTGTTCACGAACCGGACGCTCGCGGATCAGCAACTGCGCCAGCTCTATGCAATGCCGAAAAATGCGGTCCTGACCCGAGACGAAGCCCATGCGCTGACGGGCTTCATCTTCTGGACGTCGTGGGCAACGGCGGCCCAGCGGCCGGGAGACACGATCAGCTATACGAGCAACTGGCCGCACGAGCCCATGGTCGGCAACGCTCCCGCCGGATCGATCTTCCTGTGGACGTTCATCTCGATCTTCGTCCTCCTCGCCGGCATCGGCGGACTGGTCTGGTATTATGCCCGCGAATTCGACGTGTGGCGGCGCGACATCGAACCCGTCGAGGGCTTTGCCAAAGCCGACGTGTTTGCGACTGCGACCATCACCCCGTCGATGCGCGCGACCGCCAAATACTTCTTCGTCGTGACCGCCTTGTTCTTCGCGCAGGTCCTGCTGGGGATCGTGACCGCGCATTACGCCGTCGAGGGCCAGGGACTCTACGGCCTGCCGATGGCGGAATATTTCCCTTATGCGATCAGCCGGACCTGGCACACCCAGCTCGCGGTGCTGTGGATCGCGACGGCGTGGCTGGCCACCGGGCTCTACGTCGCGCCGCTGCTCGGCGGGCGGGAACCCAGGTTCCAGCGCCTCGGCGTCAACTTCCTGTTCGTGAGCCTGCTGATCATCGTCGTCGGGTCGTTTGCCGGCGAATGGCTCGCGATCAACCGCCAGATGGGCGCCGGGACCCTGAATTTCTGGCTCGGGCACCAAGGCTATGAATATCTCGATCTCGGCCGCTTCTGGCAGATCTATTTGTTCATCGGCCTGCTGCTGTGGACCGGCCTGGTGTTGCGCGGCCTGTGGCCGGCGCTCCAGGAGAAAGGCGGCCGCTCGCTCCTCTTCCTCGTCGTCATCGCCACCGTCACGATCGGGCTCCTGTTCGGCACGGGCCTGCTCTACGGCCAGCACACCCATATCTCGATCATGGAATATTGGCGCTGGTGGGTCGTCCACCTGTGGGTCGAAGGCATTTTCGAGGTGTTCGCCACCGCGATCGTCGCCGCTCTGTTCGTCAAGATGGGCCTGCTGCGCAGGTCGGTGGCGGCGACCTCGGTCCTGCTGGCGACGATCATTTTCCTCGCCGGCGGCGTGCTCGGCACCTTTCATCACATGTACTTCAGCGGGACGCCCACGTCGGTGATCGCGCTCGGCGCCGTGTTCTCCGCTCTCGAGGTGGTGCCGCTCGTAGTGGTCGGCTTCGAAGCCTATAACCGGTCCAAGGTCGAGCATCTGCACGAATGGCAGAAGGCCTATCGCTGGCCCTTCGCCTTCTTCGCGAGCGTGCTGGTCTGGAACGTGGTCGGAGCAGGGCTGTTCGGCTTCTTCATCAACCCGCCGCTCGCGCTCTACTACATGCAGGGGCTGAACACGACGCCGACCCATGCCCATGCCGCTTTGTTCGGCGTCTACGGCATGCTGGGCATCGGGCTGACTCTGTTCTGCATGCGCGGGCTGTCGGATCCGTCGCGCTGGAGCGAGCGGCTGCTCAAGATGTCCTTCTGGTGCCTCAACATCGGGCTGGCGATGATGGTCTTCCTGTCGCTGTTCCCGCAGGGCCTCTACCAGGCCTATTACAGCTTCACTCGCGACTACGCTTATGCCCGCAGCGCCGAAATCATCCATGGGCCGGTCATGCAGGCGCTGGTCTGGGCAAGGGTGCCGGGCGATCTCGTCTTCACCGTCGGCGTCCTTGCCTTCACCCTGTTCATGATTCGGGCGATGTTCGGGCGCGGCAGAGGGCGCGAAGACGCACCCTCGCCGGCCCTGGTCGGAAGGCCGGCATTGGCGCTCGGTGCATGAGCCGATGGCTGTTCGAGGTGGGACGGCGGTAGAGTTTCCGGGAAGCCGGTATTTTGGCGCTTGCGGCTCACCGGGGGGAATCAGCTAGAGCGCGGTGCGCTAAGTCTGCATCATCCCGCCATGCCGGACTTGATCCGGCATCCATCTTCTAGACCTGGGCGCCGGCTATGACGGCCGCCCGCTCGACGGCTTTGTCCGCAATCATCTTGGCCTTCATCCGCTCGGTACGCTCGCTGCGCTCGGCCAGATCCGTCCACGTCGCCTCCGAGCGGAGCCAGCGGTCGCGGACGTTGTCGAGCGTGGCGGCGCCGGCGGTGGCACGAGCCTCCGCAGCGCGCTGAAGGTAGAATTCGAGCTGTGCGGACATCCGACTTCCCTCGCAAAAGCGGCGGGCGCACGAGGCGCCCGCCTTAATGGCCCCGCGGGGCTGGGCTGAAGCTCAGGCGGTCTGCAGATTGACCGCGCTGGTCTTCCCGCGCTTGTCATTTTCGAGGTCGTACGAGATGCGCTGCTCTTTCTCGAGCGTATGCATGCCCGCGGCTTCGACGGCGGTCACGTGCACGAACGCGTCATTGCCGCCCGCCTCATTGGTGATGAAGCCGTAGCCCTTGGCGCTGTCGAAAAACTTCACGGTGCCGATCGGCATGATTGATTCCTTCCTTGATGGGGAGCCGAAAGCCGGCGCCTGAACGCTGATAGAAGCCAGAGAAGGAATAGGAGCCGCAAAGCACCGAAGACCGACTGAAAGCGACTCTAGCCCCTTCTATATGGGGATTATGCGGAAAAATGACAGGGGCAGTCGGATTACTGAATCGCCGGCTGGACGAGATTGAAAATCTTCAGCGGGGGGACGAAAAATGATTAGTCACTGAATCGGTTGCGCGCGTGCGATCCGGACGGCGACCACTATGATTGAAGGACACCACCATCACCCAAATGAGAGCCGCAATCTTCGTCGAGCCTGGACGCATCGTCCTTGGCGAGAAGCCGATCCCCGACGTGGGGGCGACGGATGCTCTGCTGCGCATCACGACGACCACGATCTGTGGAACCGACGTTCATATCCTGAAGGGCGAGTATCCCGTCGCCAGAGGGCTGACGATCGGTCACGAGCCCGTGGGCGTGATCGAGAAGCTGGGCTCGGCCGTCGCCGGCTACGAGAAGGGCCAGCGCGTCATCGCCGGGGCCATCACGCCGAGCGGGCACAGCTACGCCTCGCTGTGCGGGTGCCACTCGCAGGATGGGCCGGGCTCGCCGCACGGCTTCAAGGCGCTCGGCGGATGGCGCTTCGGCAACACGATCGACGGGTGCCAGGCGGATTATGTGCTGGTGCCGGACGCGATGGCCAATCTCACCCCGATCCCCGATCATTTGACGGACGAGCAGGTTCTGATGTGCCCCGACATCATGTCCACGGGCTTTGCCGGCGCGGAGAGCGGGCGGGTCCGGATCGGCGACACTGTCGCGGTGTTCGCGCTCGGCCCGATCGGCCTCTGTGCAGTCGCCGGCGCGCGGCTGATGGGCGCGACCCGGATCGTCGGCGTCGACACCGTCCCAGCGCGTATGGCGGCCGCCGGCAGGCTCGGCTGCGACCATGTCGTGGATTTCACGGCCTGCGATCCGGTGGCGGAGATCATGCGGCTGACGGAAGGGCGCGGAGTGGACGTCGCCATCGAGGCGCTGGGCACCCAGGGCACGTTCCAGTCGGCGTTGCGGGTGCTTCGCCCCGGCGGCACATTATCCAGTCTGGGCGTCTACTCCGGCGACCTGGTCATTCCGGCGGACGCCTTCTCGGCCGGGCTGGGGGACAACAGGATCGTCACCTCGCTGTGTCCGGGCGGCAAGGAGCGGATGCGGCGGCTGATGGGCGTGATCGAATCCGGCCGAGTCGATCTCAGCGCGATGGTCACCCATCGCTTCCCGCTCGATCGCATCGAGGAAGCGTACGAGCTTTTTGCCAATCAGCGAGACGGGGTCCTCAAGATCGCGATCACGCCATGAGGGCGACCACAGCCCTGGGTCTCCTGGCACCCGCGAAATCAACCGCGGGCCATTGCATGACTGGAGGCGAAACAACCTGAGACAGGTTAAGAAAACTGGCCTAGGCTCGTTGCATCGTCGGATCGGCTCTTGGGCTTCGACGGCTGAGAGACGCACCGCGCTCCCGCCTACCGGTCGGAGCTTCGGCATGCCTCGCTACTTTTTCCACATCGAAGACGGCAATATGGTGCGCGACGACGAGGGCACCGAATTGAAGGATTTGGCCGTCGCCAAATGCGAGGCGGTCAAGCTTGCCGGGCAGATGATTTGCGACTCGGCCAAAGACTTTTGGGAGAACGAGGAATGGAAGCTGACGGCCGCGAATGAGGATGGGCTAACGCTTTTCTGCCTCCACTTCGTCGGCATAGATGCGCCTGCCGCCAACGGCCGGCCGGAACCGGAAATGATGTCGGTTTCGCAAAACGCCGCCCTTCCCTGAGCCGCATCCGACAAAGACCGAGTCTCCCTCCGACGCCCCGGCCAAGTCCCAGCCGGGGCTTTCTCTTGTCCCCGGAAGGGCTTGGGAGTCTCAACCATCAAGGCTATCGTCTCCCCCTTAGGATCCTAGCCCGTCATGCTTTTTTCGCGCATCCTCCGCCTGCCGTCCAACGACATGGCGATCGACCTCGGGACGGTGAACACCGTCGTCTACGTTCGCGGGAAGGGAATCGTGCTCAACGAGCCCTCGGTCGTCGCGCTCGAGACGATCGACGGCGTCCGGCGCGTGAAGGCGGTCGGCCGCGACGCCAAGCTGATGATGGGGAAGACTCCCGCGAACATCCAGGCCGTCCGGCCGCTTCGGGATGGAGTCATCGCCGACATCGATGTCGCCGAGCAGATGATCAAGCACTTCATTCACAAGGTTCATGGCGGGAAGATGCGCGCCTGGCGCTTTCCGGAGATCGTCATCTGCGTCCCATCCGGATCGACCTCGGTCGAGCGCCGCGCGATCCGCGATGCCGCCTCGAACGCCGGCGCGAGCCAGGTCTATCTGATCCTCGAGCCGATGGCCGCGGCGATCGGCGCCGACATGCCGGTGACCGAGCCCGTCGGGAGCATGGTCGTC
>JAXDPG010000064.1:0-3310 GCA_034668485.1 Sphingomonadales bacterium | reverse complement strand
GCCGAGCCAGGCCAGGGCGAGCATCTGGCCGACGTCGAACATGATCCAGCCGACGACCAGCGACGGCGCGAACAGCCCGAGCGCGAAGACGGGCGCCGCGATCAGGAAGCAGACGGCCGGGATCAGGGCATAGGCGCCGGGACGGGCCGCGCCGGTCCGGTCGCCGATCCAGCCGCCGAGCCAGGTGCCCGCGACTCCGCCGACCAGGACGATCGAGCCGTAGAACCAGCCGACCTCGGCGAGGGCGAGGTGGAAGCTGCGGCTGAAGAAGCTCGGCAGCCAGAAGATCAGCCCGTAGCCGAGGATCGAGCCCGAGGCGGCGCCGAAGGAGAGCAGCCAGAAGCTCGGGTTGCGCGCCAGCGTCGCCGCGACCTCGAGTAAAGGCGGCGCCGGCGCGCTGGCCGAACCGTCGGCGCTGTCGAAGCCGCCGCGCACCGGCTCGGGCACGAAGAGCCTGACCGCCAGCGCCGCCGGCAGTCCGGCGAGGCCGACGATCAGGAAGGCCGAGCGCCAGTCGAGATGGCTTGCGATCCAGCCGCCGAAGAAGACCCCGAGCGCCGATCCGATCGGGATCCCCAGCGAGAAGAGCGCCAGCGCCCGAGCCCGCCTTTCCTTCGGGTAGAAGTCGCTGATCAAGGCGTAGGACGGCGCGACCCCGCCGGCTTCGCCGATGCCGACGCCCATCCGCGCCAGGAACAGCTGCAAGAAATTCTGCGTCAGCCCACAGGCGGCGGTGAAGGCGCTCCACAAGGCCACCGAGACGGCGATGATGTTGACCCGGCTGCGGCGGTCGGCGAGCCAGGCGATCGGGATGGCGAGCCCGGAATAGAAGAGCGCGAAGGCGATCCCCCCCATCAGCCCGAGCTGCCGGTCGCTGAGGGCGAGCTCGGCCTTGATCGGCACCGCGAGCACGCCGATGATCTGCCGGTCGATGAAGTTGAAGATGTACGCGGCGAGCAGGATGGCGAGGACTCGGCCGCCGGGAGAGGTTCCGCCTCTCATTTCGCCCGACCGTGTCGACATCCCGTCAAGCCCTTCACTGGATCGGTACCGTCATTGCGAGGAGCGAAGCGACGAAGCAATCCAGGCGTGCCTCCAAGGCTGCACTGGATTGCTTCGCTTCGCTCGCAATGACGGCCGTGCGGCGACGCCCTAGAACTTCATCCCGAGGCTGAGGAAGACCTGCCGGGGATTGCCGTAGAAGGTGGTGACCACCCCCTCGCGGCCGAGGCTGGGGATGACGTTGCCGTTGGCGGCGTGCAAAGGCACGCCGGTGCGCGGGTCCACCGCCAGGAACTGGTAGCCAGAGGTGATGTACTGCTTGTCGAGGATGTTCTTGGCGTGAAGGCCGATCGACCAGTGGTCGCTATGGCTGGTCCAGACCAGATTGCCGTCCCACAAGGCGTAACCGGGCTGGTCGAGGAACGGGCTCGGAGTTTCGAACTGGAAGGTCTTCGACCGCCAGGACAGGGTCGTATTGGCGTCGAACGTGCCCCCGGCGAGGGGGGTCGAATAATCGAGCGTTCCCGACAGCGTCCATTTCGGCGTGTTCTGGATGCGCCGGAAATTGGCGACGTCGACCGGACCGGTGCCCGGCACGTTGGTGATGAACTCGTCATATTGCGCGTCGAGATAGCCGAGCGTTCCGGAGAAGGTGAAGCGCGAGCCGTCGTCGCCACGGAACAGGGTCGCCAGCAACTCGGTCTCGAGACCCTTGAAGCTCGCCTTGCCGGCATTGGTGGTGACCCCGACGAAGGTGGGTACGCCGTTGATCACGGCGCCGACCGAGCCCGGCACCTGCACATCCTTATAGTCGGCATAGAAGCCGGCGACGGCGAGCCTCAGGCGGCGGTCGAACAAGGACGCCTTGTAGCCGATCTCGTAGCTGGTCACCTTCTCCGGCTCGAACAGGAAATAGTCGAAGATTTCGGTCGCCTCGCGGGTGCCGTTGCCGTTCAGGTCCGGCGCCGCCGTCGACAGGCCGCGCGGGTCGAAGCCGCCGCCTTTGAAGCCCTTGGCGTAGCTGGCGTAGATCGTGTTGTCGTCGTTCGGCTGGAAGCTGATCGACGCGCGCGGCGTGAACTCCTTGAAGGTCTTGTCGCCGGTGAAGTTGGAGGTGAGCGCTCCGAGCTGGACGCCGGTGCCGCCGAGTTCGGGCGAGGCGCCGAACAGCAGATTCTTGCGGATCACCCGGGCATGGCGCTGGTCGTTGGTATAGCGGCCGCCGAGCGACAGCGCCCACTGGTCGGTGAAATTGTAGGTGAAATCGGCGAACGCCGCCCAGGTCTTGGTGTGGACGTCGCCGAAGGTCGAGGCGGTGAGGCCCGGCAGCGCGATCGGGCTGGTCGTCGCCAGGATGACGTCGAAGATGTTCCGCGCCTCGGCGTTGAGATAGTAGAAACCGGCGACGCCGTTCAGCTTCTTGCTCTCGTAGAGCAGCTGCAGCTCGTTCGAGAATTGGTGGTTGCTGTAGATGGCGGGGACGTCGACGTCCTGGGCCGGCAGAGCGTCGAAGTCGATCGGAGTCGCGGTGCGGTCCTCGCGATAGGCGGCGATGTCGCGGATGGTGACCGCGTCGCTGAGCTTCAGCTCGGCGTGCATGGCGCCGCCGAACGCCTCGATCTCCTGCTTGGGGACGTTGAGACCGGCACGGGTGTCGTAGACGTCGGCTAGGACGGGGGCGCCGCTCAGCAGCCCGGGGATCAGCCGGTGGCCGTTGCGCGGAGCGCTGTTGTCCTTGGTATAGTCGCCCGAGAAGCGGATCGAGAAATTGTCGGTCGGCTCCATCTCGATCGTGCCGCGGAACGCCCAGATGTCGCGGTTGTAATTTTCGAGCCCGGCGATGTTGAGATTGTCGCCGAAGCCGCCGCGGCTGAGCCGCGCGGCGGAAGCGCCGATCTTGAGGCCCGGAACGACCGGCACGCTGCCGGAGACGACGACGTCGATCATATTGTCCGTGCCGACATTGGCGCGGGCGCTCAGGCTGGGCAGGTCGGAGAGGCGGCGGGTGACGTACTTGATCGCGCCGCCGATCGTGTTGCGGCCGTAGAGCGTGCCCTGCGGTCCGCGCAGCACCTCGATCCGCTCGACGTCGTAAATGTCGAGCACCGCGGCCTGCGGACGGTTCAAAAAGACGTCGTCGAGATAGAGGCCGACGCCGGCCTCGAAGCCGGCGACCGGATCCTGCTGGCCGACGCCGCGGATGAAGGCGGTGAGCGTCGTGTTGGTACCGCGCGACGTCTCCAGCGTGACGTTCGGCGTGGTGTCGGAAAGATCGGTGATGTCGGTCGCGCCGGCGCGCTCGAGCGCC
>JAXDPG010000063.1:0-5912 GCA_034668485.1 Sphingomonadales bacterium | reverse complement strand
GCGAGCGCCTTCTTGGCGTCGTTCAATTCCGCGCCCTGAAGGCTTTCCAGCCGCGTGACTTCGTCTTCCGGCATATCGGTGAACACGCGCAAGAAGCGGCCGACATCGCCGTCTTCGGTGTTGCGCCAGAACTGCCAATAGTCATAAGGCGAAAACAGATCGGCATTCAGCCAGACCGCGCCCGCCGCGGTCTTGCCCATCTTGGCGCCGTCGGCGGTGGTCAGCAAAGGCGTGGTCAGGCCGTAGAGCTGGGTGCCGTCGATCCGGCGGGCGAGCTCGATGCCGTTGACGATATTGCCCCACTGGTCGGAGCCGCCCATCTGCAGGCGGCAGGCCGAGCGCCGCGACAGCTCGAGGAAGTCGTAGGCCTGCAGGATCATGTAGTTGAATTCGAGGAAGCTGAGCGGCTGCTCGCGCTCGAGCCTCAGGCGGACGCTGTCGAAGGTCAGCATCCGGTTGATCGTGAAATGGGGGCCGACGTCGCGCAGGAACGGGATATATTCGAGCGTGTCGAGCCAGTCGGCATTGTCGACCATGATCGCATCGGCGGCACCGTCGCCAAAGTGGAGGAATCGCTCGAAGACGCTTCGAATCGAGGCGATATGGGTTCGAATGTGGTCGGTAGTGAGCAATTTCCGGCTCTCGTCCTTGCCCGACGGGTCGCCGATCTTGGTGGTGCCGCCGCCCATCACGACGATCGGCCTGTGCCCCGCCTGCTGGAGGCGGCGCAGCATCATGATCGAAACGAGATTGCCGACATGGAGCGAGGGGGCGGTGGCGTCGAAGCCTATGTAGCCGGGCACGATTTGGGTCGAGGCGAGCGCGTCCAGCCCCTCCGGATCGGTGACCTGGTGGATGTAGCCGCGCGAGGAGAGCAGGCGGAGCAGCTCGGACTTGTATTCGGTCATGGCGCGGGCGGTTAGCATCGAGACGGCGTCATTGCGAGCGTAGCGAAGCAATCGAGTGTTCAAGCGGCCGGCCTGGATTGCTTCGTCGCTTCGCTCCTCGCAATAACGGGGAATGGAAACGACGCTCTGGGCCGACCCCACCTATCCTTGCGATCCGATCGAGGCGATCCATGCGACCGCGGAACGCGTGTCTTCGACCCTGCTTCGGTTTCGCTACATAGTGGTCGGCGATATTTCCTGCCTGCGCATCCCTGAGCCCGCCCCGCCTTTCAGGACCGCCCGCCTGTGGGAAGCCACTTGCTTCGAGGCTTTCCTCCGCGCCGAGGGGGAGAATGCCTATGTCGAGCTCAACTTCTCGCCGTCAGGCCAATGGGCGGCCTATGCCTTCACTCACTATCGCCAGGGCATGGCCAACGCGCCGCTCCCCGCTGCACCGGAGATTGCGGTGAGCCGGAGCTCGGACCGGCTCGACGTTTGCGTGACCGTCTCGCCTACTCTTCGACCTGGCCCTTATTTACTGAATATTGCGGCCATCCTGGAAAATTCAGGCGGCGAGCGATCCTTCTGGGCAGCGCGCCATCCCAGCGGCGGCCCGGATTTTCACCATCCCAGTTGCTTTGTCGAACAACTCCCGGCAGCGGAGCGGTCATGAAATTCGGTATCGACCGCCTGCTCGCCGACCCCGACCTGCGCGCGCCGCTGGAAGGCAGGCGCATCGCCCTGCTCGCCCATCCCGCATCGGTGACCGAGGACCTGACCCATTCGCTGGACGCGCTGATCGCCCGCGGCCTCAACGTCACCGCCGCCTTCGGGCCCCAGCACGGCCTCAGGGGCGACAAGCAGGACAATATGGTCGAATCGGACGATTTCACCGATCCTCGCCACAACATCCCGGTCTTCAGCCTCTACGGCGAGGTCAGGCGCCCGACCGGCCAGTCGCTGGGGACGTTCGACACCCTCCTGGTCGACCTCCAGGACGTCGGCTGCCGCATCTACACCTTCATCACCACCCTGCTCTACGCGCTCGAGGCGGCGGCGGCGCACGGCAAGTCGGTCTGGGTGCTCGACCGGCCCAACCCGGCCGGGCGGCCGGTCGAGGGCCTGACCCTCAGGCCCGGCTGGGAAAGCTTCGTCGGCGCCGGGCCGCTGCCGATGCGCCACGGCCTCACCCTGGGCGAGCTCGGCCGCTGGTTCGTCGAGACGATGAAGCTCGGCGTCGATTACCGGGTCGTCGAGATGGAGGGCTACGAGCCCGATTCCGGCCCCGGCCACGGCTGGCCCTGCGAGCGGATCTGGATCAACCCCAGCCCCAATGCCGCCAATCTGTGGATGGCCCGCGCCTATGCCGGCACCGTCATGCTGGAAGGCACCACCTTGTCGGAGGGGCGGGGCACCACGCGCCCGCTCGAGCTGTTCGGCGCTCCCGACCTCGACTCCGGCGCCGTCCTCGCCGAGATGCGGCGCCTCGCGCCGCAGTGGCTGCGCGGCTGCGCGCTGCGCGAGATCGCGTTCGAGCCGACCTTCCACAAGCATGAAGGCAAGACCTGCCACGGCGTCCACATCCACCCCGAAGGCGCCTTCTACGACCACGACGCCTTCCGCCCCTGGCGCCTCCAGGCGCTCGCCTTCAAGGCGATCCGGCGGCTTTGTCCCGACTACGACCTCTGGCGCGACTTCCCCTACGAATATGAGTTCGGCAAGCTCGCCATCGACGTCATCAACGGCGGCCCCGCCTTGCGCGAGTGGGTCGACGATCCCAATGCCGGGCCGGGCGACCTCGACGCTCTCACCGTCCCCGACGAGCAGGCCTGGCGGGAGGCGCGCGCGCCTTTCCTCCTCTACCCCTCGCGTTGACGAAAACCCCTCTCAACCCTAGATAAAAGCCATGGCCATCCGCCCGATCATCGAAGCTCCGGACCCCTTGCTCCGGCAGATTTCCTCGCCCGTCGAGGCGGTCACGCCCGAGATCCAGGCGCTGATCGACGACATGTTCGAGACGATGTACGCCGCCCCCGGCATCGGCCTCGCCGCGATCCAGGTCGGGGTGCCCAAGCGCATCCTCGTCATCGACCTGCAGGATCCCGAGGAGGAAGGCGGCGAGCCGGTGCGCAACCCGATGGTCTTCATCAACCCCGAGATATTGCGCAGCGCCGAGACGATAATCCCCTATCAGGAAGGCTGCCTCTCGGTCCCCGACCAATATGCCGAGGTGGAACGGCCCGACGCGATCCGCGCCCGCTGGCTCGACCGCGACGGCAAGGTCCACGAGGAGGAGCTGGACGGCCTGCTCGCCACCTGCCTCCAGCACGAGATGGATCATCTGGAGGGCATACTCTTCATCGACCATCTTTCGCGATTGAAGCGCGACATGATCCTGAAGAAGCTCGCCAAGGCGCGGAAGGAGCGGGCGCTGGCGGCCTGACGGGTAGTTTTCCACAGCTTCCGCACTGCCGCTCTTTACCATTTCCTTCCCGTGCCTTAGGTTCGCCCTTCGTTCCCAGGGCCGGACATGGACAGCACTTTCCTCCTCTTCATCCTCCTCGGCGTCCTCGCCGGCGTCGCGGCGGGCTGGTTCCTCGGCGCCCGCCAGGCCGCGCTCTACCGCAAGGAGCGCGACGACCGGACCGAGGATTTCCGAAAGGCGATCACCGATCTCGCCGACATGCAGGGCCGGCTCGACGAGGCGCGGCAGGCCTGCGCCGACGCCCGGATGGAATGCGCGCGGCTCTCGGCGGGGCAGGAGGAACGTGAGCGGGCGTTCGAGGCGCGTCTCCAGGAGCTGAAGGACGCCCGCGAGACATTGTCGTCTCAATTCAGCGAGATAGGGAGCAAACTTCTCGGCGAAGCTCAGAAGAATTTCCTCGAGCGCGCCGATGCCCGCTTCAACCAGGCGGGCGAGAAGAGCCAGGAGCAGCTCAAAGCCCTGCTGCAGCCGGTCGAAGCGACCCTGAAGCGCTACGAGGAAGGCCTGACCAAGGTCGAGAAGGAGCGGGTGGGGAGCTACGAGGCGCTGCGCGAGGCGGTGACCCTGCTCCACGCCGGCCACAGCCAGGTCCGCGAAGAAACGGCGCGGCTGGTCAACGCGCTTCGATCGAGCCCCAAGGCGCGGGGGCGCTGGGGCGAGCAGAGCCTCAAGAACGTGCTCGAGCAGGCGGGCCTCTCGCCCTTCATCGATTTCCAGTCCGAAGTCTCGGTCGACACCGAGGACGGCCGCCTGAGGCCCGACGTGATCGTCAGCCTGCCCGGCGGACGCAAGCTGATCATCGACGCCAAATGCTCGCTGAACGCCTTCCTCGACGCCAGCGAGGCGGTCGACGAGACGGTCCGAATCCAGCATCTCAAGGCCCATGCGGCGTCGATCCGGGTCCACGCCCAGAAGCTCGGCTCCAAGAATTACTGGGACCAGTTCGGCGACGCCGCCGATTACGTCGTCATGTACATACCGGGCGAGCATTTCCTCACCGCCGCGCTCGAGCAGGACGAGGGCCTGTGGGAATGGGCGTTCGAACGCCGGGTGCTGCTCGCCACGCCGACCAACCTCGTCGCCATCGCCCGCACCGTGGCCACCGTCTGGCGGCAGGAGAAGCTCGCCGAGGAGGCGGCGGAGATCGCCCGGCTGGGGAAGGAGCTCCATGCCCGCCTCGCGACGATGGGCGGCCACGTCGCCCGCATGGGCCGCAACCTCGAGCTCGCCACGGGCGCCTACAACGCCTTCGTCGGCAGCCTCGAAAGCCAGGTGCTGACCCAGGCCCGGCGCTTCGAAACGCTCGAGGTGTCGAGCGGCGCCAAGGCCATCGAGGAGCTGCCGGCGGTGGAAAGCGCGCCGCGCCCGCTGACGAAGCTGTTCCCGACGGAGACCGACGGCAAGCCGAGCTAGGCGGTTTTCCCCCTCTCCCGCGCTTGGCGGGAGAGGAGGGACCCGCCGCGTCGCGGTGGGAGGTGAGGGTCTTGCCGCGGTCGGTGTACAGACCCCCACCTCCCCAGGCTCCGCCTGGGCCCCTCCTCTCCCGCAAAAAGCGGGAGAGGGGTCTGAGGCTTCACATATCCCCTTGTCCTTCGCGCTAATTCCTCCGCCACTGGTTGATCACCTCATAGGCCATCACCGCGGTCGCGACCGCGGCGTTGAGGCTGTCGGCCTTGCCGAGCATCGGCATTTTGACCAGCAGGTCGCATTCGGCCTCATAAGCCTCGGGCAGCCCCTGCGCCTCGTTGCCGACCAGCAGGAAGGCGGGCCTCGCGTAGCGCGGCGCCTGATAGTCGAGCTCGGCCCTCGGGCTGGTGCCGATCAGCTGGCCCTCGCCGGCGCGCAGCCAGGCGAGGAACCCGGCCCACGGCGCGGCCGCGACGCGCTGGGTGAACAGGGCTCCCATCGAGGCGCGCACCGCCTCGGTGGAGAAGGGATCGACGCAATCGTCGACCAGGATCAGGCCGCCCGCGCCGACGGCGTCGCCGGTGCGCAGGATGGTGCCGAGATTGCCGGGATCGCGGAGCGCCTGGGCGACGAGCCAGAGCGGCGCCTCCGAGCGGTCGATCCGCTCCAGCGCGGTGTCGAAGGCGCGGTAGATGCCGAGCACGGTCTGCGGATTGTCCTTGCCGCTGAGCTTGTGGAGGATGTCGGCATTCGTCTCGACGACGTCGCCGTGCGCCGCCTCGACCTCGCCGATCAGGGCGTCCAGCAGCGGATGGGTGGTGCCGGCCGCGTAGAACAGGATCGCCGGCAGCCGCCCGGCCTCGCGCGCCTCGGCGAGGATGCGCAGCCCCTCGGCGAGGAACATGCCCTGGCGGCGGCGCCCCTTCTTGTCGCGAAGCGCCCGGACGTCCTTGACCAGCGGGTTGGAGAAAGCGGTGATCTGGCGGGGCATGGTGCGTCCCCTAGCTGTGAGCTTTCAGTAGGTTGTTCATCCGACCCGAACCGGGGAGACTGAGGTTGCGAAGCTTCAGATCCTCAGGAGAGTCGGATGAACATCCACAAGAATGCCCGTTTGACGCCGCATAGTCGAGCCG
>JAXDPG010000062.1:0-6459 GCA_034668485.1 Sphingomonadales bacterium | reverse complement strand
AGTCGAAACCTTTTTCAACGAGGTGCCGGCCCGCCTGGCGCGCGCCCATCTGGTCATCTGCCGCTCTGGCGCCTCGACGGTCGCCGAACTGGCCGCGACCGGCCGGCCGGCATTGCTCGTGCCCTACCCGCACGCGACCGACGATCATCAGGCCGCCAATGCCCGCGCCTTCGCCGATGCGGGCGCCGGCTGGCCGATCCCGCAATCGACGCTGACCCCGGCGGTCTTGTCCGAACGCCTCGCTGAACTCCTCCGTGACAGCGCTCGGCTCGGCCAGGCCGCCGCCCAGGCGCGCCGCTTCGGCCGCGATGACGCCGCCGAAAGGCTGGCGGCGTTGGCATATTCGCTGGCCCCGGAATTGAACGGCGTCAAGAAGAGGCGCGCGGCATGAGATCGCTGCCCGGGTCGATCGGCCCCCTCCATTTCATCGGGATCGGCGGCATCGGCATGAGCGGCATCGCCGAGGTGCTGCACAATCTCGGCTACCGCGTGCAGGGCAGCGACCTGGCCGACAGCGCCAACACCCGCCGGCTCGTGGGGCTCGGCATCCCGGTCAGGATCGGCCATGCGGGGGAAAACCTGGAGGCGGCCGAGGTCGTCGTGATCTCTTCCGCAGTCAAGCCCGACAACCCCGAAATCGTGGCGGCGCGCGCCCGGCGCCTGCCGGTGGTGCGGCGCGCCGAGATGCTGGCCGAGCTGATGCGGCTCAAATGGGCGATTGCGATCGCCGGCACGCACGGCAAGACGACGACGACCTCGATGATCGGCACGCTGCTCGAGACCGCCGGGCTCGACCCGACCGTGATCAACGGCGGCATCATCAACGCCTACGGCTCCAACGCCCGGCTCGGCAGCTCGGACTGGATGGTGGTCGAGGCCGACGAGAGCGACGGCAGCTTCCTGAGGCTCGACGGCACATTGGCGGTGGTCACCAACATCGATCCCGAGCATCTCGACCATTACGGCTCGTTCGACAGGGTGAAGGACGCCTTCGTCGAGTTCGTCGAGAACGTCCCCTTCTACGGCGCCGCCTTGCTGTGCGTCGACCATCCCGAGGTGCAGACGATCATCCCGCGGCTGCGCGACCGCCGGGTGGTGACCTACGGTTTCGCCGCCCTCGCCGACGTCCGCGGCGAGAACGTCCGTCCGATCCCGGGGGGCAATCGCTTCGACGTCTCGCTCCGGAACCGGGCCGGCGAGGTGGCGACGATCGCGGACGTCGAGCTGCCCATGCCGGGCCGCCACAACGTCCAGAACGCGCTCGCCGCCATCGGCGTCGCCGCCGAGCTCGGAATTCCGCACTCGACCATCGCCAAGGGCTTCGAGAAGTTCGGCGGGGTCAAGCGCCGCTTCACCAAGGTCGGCGAGATCGAGGGTGCGACGATCGTCGACGATTACGGCCACCATCCGACCGAGATCCGAGCCGTGCTCTCGGCCGCCCGGGAAGGCGCCGAGGGTCGGGTGATCGCGGTCGTCCAGCCGCACCGCTATACGAGGCTGCGCGACCTGATGGAGGAATTCCAGGGCGCCTTCAACGATGCCGACGTCGTCTACGTGACGCCGGTCTATCCGGCCGGCGAGGAGCCGATCGAGGGGGTGGACGCCGAGGCGCTGGCCGAGGGGCTGAAGCAGCGCGGCCACCGAGCGGTCAAGGCGGTCGCCGATTTCGACGAGCTCTGCCTCAGCCTGCGCGACCTCGCGGCGAAGGGCGACATGGTGATCTGCCTCGGCGCCGGCGACATCACCAAATGGGCGGCGGGCCTCGCCGACGGCATAGCCTGCGCGAGGGCGGCGAAATGAGCGGCCCCGGGGCGGATCGGATTCCCGCGAATTCGGTGCCAGGCACCGATTGCTATCCCTTTGGTTTGATTGCCCGTGCGTCCCGCGAAAATTCAATGTCTGTGTCTTCGGTGCCAGGCACCGAGGGTTATGGTGGCACCGAGGGTTATGGTGTTGAAAGGACAGGGGCTGTCGCCGTTTTTGGAGGCGGGGCGTGAGCGGGGTGATCGAGCTTCCCCGGCTAGCCGGGAGCGTCGAGCCGCGCGGTTCGCTCGCCGACTTCATCTGGTTCCGCACCGGCGGGCCGGCCGAATGGCTGGTGCGGCCGAACCGCGCCGACGATCTCGCCGGCTTCCTGCGCGAGCTCGATCCGGCGGTGGCCGTGCTGCCGGTCGGGGTCGGTTCGAACCTGATCGTCCGCGACGGCGGCATTCCCGGCGTGGTGGTGCGGCTGCCCAAGGCGATGAGCCATGTCCATGTCGAGCCCGGCAACCGCGTTCGCGCCGGCGGCGGCGCGATGGGGATCAGCGTCGCCTCGAAAGCGCGCGACGCGCACATTGCCGGGCTGGAATTCCTGCGCGGCATTCCGGGCACGGCGGGCGGCGCGGTGCGGATGAACGCGGGTGCCTATGGCCGAGAGGTGGCCGACATCCTCGTCGAGGCGACGCTGGTCCTTCGCGACGGCCGGGTCGAGACCTGGCCGGCGCGGCGGCTCGGCTACACCTACCGCCACAGTGAAGTGCCCGAAGGTGCGGTGGTGGTCGAGGCGCTGTTCGAGGGCACGCCCGGCGAGCGCGCGGTGATCGGCGCCGAGATGGACCGGATCGCGGCGGAGCGCGAGGCGAGCCAGCCCCTGAGGAGCCGCACCGGCGGCTCGACCTTCAAGAATCCCCCCGGCACCAAGGCCTGGAAGCTGATCGACTCGGCGGGTTGCCGGGGGCTGACCATCGGCGATGCGCAAGTCTCTGAAAAGCATTGCAACTTCCTGCTGAATCTCGGCAAGGCGAGGGCGGCGGACATCGAGGCGCTGGGCGAGGAAGTGCGGCGGCGGGTGAAGGCGCATTCGGGCGTCGAGCTCGAATGGGAAATCCAGCGTGTAGGAGTGAAGTGACGTGCATGTGGCGGTGCTGATGGGCGGCTGGTCCGCCGAGCGGGAGGTGTCGCTGAGGAGCGGCGCGGACGTCGCCGCGGCGCTGGCGGGCCTCGGTCACCGGGTCACAAGTATCGACATGGGCCGCGACGTCGCCGAGCGGCTGCGCGAGACGGCGCCCGACGTCGTCTTCAACGCCCTCCACGGCACCCCCGGCGAGGACGGGACGGTGCAGGGGCTGATGGACCTGATGGGCCTCAAATATACGCATAGCGGAGTCGAGACCTCGGTCATCGCGATCGACAAGGAGCTGACCAAGATGGTCCTCGTCCCCCGCGGCATCCGGATGCCGGCGGGGATCCTGGTCGCGAGCGAGAGCCTCTATGAGGCCGACCCGATGGCCCGGCCCTACGTCGTCAAGCCGGTCAACGAAGGCTCGTCGGTCGGAGTCGCCATCGTCACCGAGGGCGGCAATTACGGCGATCCGATCGGCCGCGACAGCGAGGGTCCGTGGCGGCATTTCGAGCGGCTGCTCGCCGAGCCGTTCATCCGCGGCCGCGAGCTGACCGTGGCCGTTCTCGGGGACGAGGCGCTGGCGGTGACCGAGCTCCAGCCGAGGTCCGGCTTCTACGATTACGATGCCAAATATACGGAAGGGATGACCCGCCACGTCTGTCCGGCCGAGATCCCCGACGAGATCGCGGCCGAGGCGATGGCGATGGCGCTCGAGGCGCATCGCGGCCTCGGCTGCCGCGGCTGCTCGCGCTCCGATTTCCGCTGGGACGACGAGAAGGGCAGCGCGGGCCTCTATCTGCTCGAGGTCAATACCCAGCCGGGGATGACGCCGCTCAGCCTGGTGCCCGAGCAGGCGCGCTATCGCGGCATGAGCTATGCCGAACTGGTCCGGAAGATCGTGGAGGAAGCCTTATGAGCAAGGCGATCGCGCGCGGCTCGCAGTCGCGCGGCAGGGGCAGGACGCCGGGGCGCGGCAAGGGGCAAAAGGGCCGCGCCGCCCCGCCGCCATCCGCTTTGCCCGACGCGGTGCGGCGGCTGAGCTGGTGGATCTTCCTGGGAATGATGATCGCGCTGGCCGGCGCCCTGCTCTGGGCGCTGCGAGTCCCGCAGATGGTCGGCGGCTCGCTGGGCGAGAGCGCCGGCGGGATGGGCTTCACGATGAAGCGGGTCGAGATCAAGGGCGCCAATCATATCCGCCAGCTCGACGTCTACAACATCGCCTTCGACCCGCCTTCCTCGGCGATGCCGCTGGTCGATCTGGAAGCGACCCGGCAGCGGCTGCTCCGCTTCGGCTGGGTGCGCGACGCCCGGGTGTCGCGGCGGCTGCCCGACACGCTCGTCGTCGACATCGTCGAGCGCCGCCCGGCGGCGATCTGGCAGTACAACCAGCGGCTCGCTTTGATCGACATGGACGGCGTGGTGCTGGAGCGGGTGCGGTTCGACGCCATGCCCGACCTGCCGTTGCTGATCGGCCCGGCCGCCAACCTTCATACCGCCGAGCTGGGCCGCCTCCTTCAGGCGGCGCCGCGGCTCAAGCCCGCCATGCACGACGCCACCTGGGTGGGCGGCCGGCGCTGGAACATCCGCTTCGAGACGGGGGAGGAGCTCGCTTTGCCCGAGGGCGAGGCGGCGGCCCAGAAGGCGCTCGCCAAGTTCGCCAGCATCGATGCGTCGGTCCAGCTGCTCGGCAAGGGCTATGTCCGCTTCGACATGCGCGATCCGAAAAGGATGCTGATCCGCCTCTCGAACGAGCCCGGCAGCACGGTCCCCGAAATCGCGCCCGAGGCTCCGGCGGCGCCGCCGCCCGCGCCGGCCAGCGGCACCGTCGACACGGCGCGGACCATCTGATGAAGCGCCCCACCGTCCAGGCGCCGCGCAAGCTCGTCACCGCCCTCGACGTCGGCTCGTCCAAAGTGTCGGCGCTGATCGCCGAGCCGGGCGAGGACGGTCGCTTGAAGATCCTCGGGACCGGGCAGCGCCAGAGCCAGGGCGTGCGGCGAGGCTTCATCGCCGACATGGAGAAGACCGAAGGCGCGATCCGGGAGGCGGTCGAGCAGGCGGAAAGGATCGCCGCGACGAACATCGAGGACGTCTATGTCGGCTTCTCGGCCGGCGGGCTGGTCAGCACCGTCGCCAGCGTCGAGCTGCAGATCGGCGGGCGCCGGATCGAGAAGGCGGACATCGACCAATTGCTCGGCATCGGCCGGGAATCGATCAGCGGCGACGGACGGATGATCCTCCACGCTTTGCCGGCGCTCTACACGGTGGACGGCCTCGAAGGGGTGAAGAAACCGCTCGGCCTTCACGCCGGCAAGCTCGCCGTCGACATCCACGTCATCGCCGCCGATCCGTCGCCGGTCCGCAACCTCGATCTGTGCGTGCGCTCCGCGCACCTCGGGGTCGAGGCGATCGTCGCCTCGCCGGTGGCGGCGGGCAAGGCCTGCCTCAGCGACGAGGAGCGCGAATTGGGCTTCGCTCTGGTCGAGCTCGGCGCGGGCGACACCAACGTCTCGGTCTTCGCGGGCGGCATGCTGGTCGGGCTGAAGTCGATCGCGATCGGCGGGACCGACATCACCGACGACATCGCCTCCGCCTTCGGCACCCGGCGGGTCGAGGCGGAGCGGATGAAATGCTTCTACGGCTCGGCGACGACGAGCCCGCGCGACAATCACGACATGATCGAATTGTCGCCGATCGCCGGCTCGGAGGAAGGGACCGAGGCGGCGCGGATCACCCGGGCGCAATTGATCGCCGTCATCCGCCAGCGGCTCGAGCATCTGACCGGCGACATCGCCGCGTCGTTGAAGGAGCTGGGCTTCGGCGGGCCCTTCGGGCGCCAGGTCGTGCTGACCGGCGGCGGCTCCGAACTGAAGGGCATCGCCGACTATGCGCAGGGCGTTCTGGGGCGGGCGGTGCGGATCGGCCGGCCCAATTTGCCGGGCCTGCCCGACGCCCATTCCGGACCCGGTTTCACGACGCTCGTCGGCCTCGCTTTGTTCGCCGCGTCGAACGAACTGGACCTCAGATCGGTGATGTCGCCGGAGCGGATCATGCCGCGCGAGACCGGCGGCAATATCGTCCAGCGGCTGATCGGGGCGGTGCGCAGTGGCTTTTGAGATTCAGAGCGTGACTTTCGGGACTCATAAACGTGACTTTTGGGACTCACACGGGGGTCTACCCACCGAAAAAATACCAGTTCGTTAACTTTTCGCTCGCGCCCAAGAATCGCATAGTGCAAAAGGAGTTAACGTAAGGTCCCGTTGGGCGAAAGCAGGGGGAGAGCAAGCATGAGCATCGACTTCATCCGGCCCGAGGTGGACGAGCTGAGGCCCCGCATCAGCGTCATCGGCGTGGGTGGCGCGGGGGGCAATGCCGTCGCCAACATGATCGCCAATGACGTTCAAGGCGTCGACTTCCTCGTCGCCAATACGGACGCTCAGGCGCTCAATGCCTCGCCCGCCGACCAGCGCATCCAGCTCGGCCTCAGGATCACCCAGGGGCTCGGCGCGGGCTCGCGTCCCGAGATCGGCAAGGCGGCGGCCGAAGAGGCGATCGACGAGATCGAGAAGGCGCTC
>JAXDPG010000061.1:0-3199 GCA_034668485.1 Sphingomonadales bacterium | reverse complement strand
TCCGCCCGACGGCGACATGGCCGCCTACATGGGCAGCCTCGACAAGCTCAGGCAGCGCGACGACCGCATCTATTATCCGGCGCACGGGCCGGCGGTGACCAACCCGCGGCAATATGTCCGCCACTTGGTCGGCCACCGCAGGCAGCGCGAGAAACAGATCCTGAGCCTCGTCCGGGGCAAGCCGCGCGATATTCCCGACATCGTCGCGAATGCTTATCCAGGGCTCGACCCGCGCCTCGTGGTCGCGGCCGGCGGATCGGTGTTTGCCCACCTGTTGGACCTCGAGCGGCGCGGGCTCGTTGAACGGGACGGAGAACAATGGACAGCCGCGTAACCCGAATTGTCGCGTTCCTCGGCATCGTCGCCGCGCTGATGCTCGGGCTGGTGCTCGGCACGATGACCGGCATCGCCGACCGCCTGTTCGGCGGAGCGAACCCGACGACCATCGCCAGCGCGAGCCTCGAATCGATGCGCGCGCAGAACCGGCTTACCGCTTTTGCCGCTCGCTACGTATCGGTCGTAACCACCAGCAAGCAGGAACTCGGCGGCCTCGTCAGCTCGGAACGGACGCTGATCCTTCCCGGCGACGTCCGCTACGAGCTCGACCTGTCGAAGCTCCAGCCCAAAGATGTGACCTGGGAAGCATCGTCGCACACGCTGCGCGTGCGGCTGCCCGAAGTCGAGGTCGCCGGGCCCGACATCGATATCAACGCGGTCAAGGAATATGGCGGGGGCGGAATGCTGTCGGTCTTGATCAACGCCAACCAGCAGCTCGACCAGGCCAACCGCGCGCGGGCGGTTTCCGATTTGCGCAAGCAGGCGCTGGGCGCGGTGCCGATGCGGCTCGCCCGTCAGGCGGCGCGCGCGGCGGTCGAACGCAGCTTCGCGATGCCGCTCGCCGCCGCCGGTTACAAGGACGTCAAAGTGGTCGCGCGCTTCCCTACCGAAGGCAATGACGAGCCTAGTTACCTCGACCTTTCCACCCCATATGAGGACGCGATCAAGGAGGCGGAGCGCCGCCGCGCGGCCGAGGCACAAAAATGACGATCCAGACTGAGCGCCTCAAGGGGCTCGACCTCCTCGCCGAAATCGAGCGCCTCAAGCGCGAACGCAACGCGGTGATCCTCGCCCATTATTACCAGAAGCCCGAAATCCAGGACCTCGCGGATTTCGTCGGCGACAGCCTCGATCTGTCGCGCAAGGCGGCCTCCACCGACGCCGACGTGATCGCTTTCTGCGGTGTCCGCTTCATGGCGGAGACGGCGAAGATCCTCAGCCCGCAGAAGATCGTCGTCCTCCCCGACATGAACGCCGGCTGCAGCCTCGAGGACAGCTGCCCGCCCGATCAGTTCAAGGCGTTCCGCGACGCCCATCCGGACCATATCGCCTTGACCTACATAAATTGCTCGGCGGCGGTGAAGGCCCTGTCCGACATCATCGTCACCAGCTCGTCGGCCGAGATCATCCTCTCGCAGCTGCCGAAGGACCAGAAGATCATCTTCGGCCCCGACAAGCATCTCGGCAGCTATCTCGCCCGCAAGACCGGTCGCGACATGCTGCTCTGGCCGGGCGTCTGCATCGTCCACGAGGCTTTCTCGGAGACGGAGCTGCTGAAGCTCAAGGCGCTGCATCCCGGAGCGCCGGTGCTCGCCCACCCGGAATGCCCGTCGCACATCGTCGATCATGCCGACCTCGTCGGCTCGACCAAGGCGATCCTCGAATATGCTTTGTCGTCGCCGGCGCAGACGATCATCGTCGCCACCGAGCCGCACATCATCCATCAGATGGAGAAAGCGGCGCCGCACAAGCAGTTCATCGGCGCCCCCGGCGCGGACGGCAACTGCAATTGCAACATGTGCCCCTACATGGCCCTGAACACGATGGAGAAGCTCTACCTGGCGCTTCGCGACCTCGAGCCCCGGGTGGAGATGGACGAGGACCTGCGCCTCGCCGCCAAGAAGTCGCTCGACCGGATGCTGGAGATGGCCGGCCGGACGGTCGGGCAGGGCGACGTCGGCAGGCCGATCTTCAAGGGGGACTGATCGTCGCCCCAGCGAAGGCTGGGGCCCCGGGGGGTGAAGACCGCGCGCGCCTTTCACCCGCCGGCATGTCAGCCTGCGCTGGCATGACCGGGAGGCAGGCGCTAATCGGTCCGCGCACAGCATCGGAGACCGCCTTTGTATCGCCTCCTCCTCCCCGCCGCCGCCCTCCTCGTCGCCGCGGCGTCGGCCCCGGCCGCGACCGACGACCCCTATCTCTGGCTGGAGGAGATAGAGGGCCAGCGCGCCCTGACCCAGGTCAGGGAATGGAACGCCGCGACCGAGCGGCTGCTCACCGCCGATCCCAAATATGAAAGCTACCGGCAGCGCGCCCTCGGCATCCTCGACGACAAGGAGCAGATCGCCAATCCCGACAGGATATTGGGCGACAAGGTCGTCAATCTCTGGCGCGACGCCGACAATCCCCGCGGACTGTGGCGGATCTCGCCGCTCGCCGCCTATCGCTCCGGCAAGCCGCAATGGCGGACATTGATCGACGTCGATGCGCTCGGCAAGCAGGAGGGCAAGTCCTGGGTCTTTCACGGCGCCGACTGCCTCGCGCCCGACTATCGCCGCTGCCTCGTCTCGCTCAGCCCCGGAGGCACCGATGCCGACGTGGTGCGCGAGTTCGATGTGACGAGCGCCCGCTTCGTCGAGGGCGGCTTCGTCGTGCCCGAAGCCAAGAGCAACGTCGCCTGGGTTGATGCCGATACCCTGATGGTCGGCACCGATTACGGCTCCGGCTCGCTGACCGCGTCCGGCTATCCGCGAATCGTCAAAACATGGAAGCGCGGAACTCCGCTCGCGTCGGCGCGCACCCTGTTCAGCGGCGAGGCCGGCGACGTCTCGGTCAATCCGGTCGCCGTGCAGTCGGGCAACCGCCGCTGGGTGTTCGTCAGCCGCGGCAAGACCTTCTGGACCAACGAATATCATCTCCTTGCCCCGACCGGCGGGCTGATCCCGGTGCCGCTGCCGCAGGACGCCGAGTTCGAGGACGTCATTGGCGACCGGCTGATCGTCAAGCTGCAAAGCCCGCTCGGCGCCTTCCGCGCCGGGACGCTGGTCGAATATTCGCTCGGCGAAATCCTCGCGCGAGGCCATGCCGAGCCGCGGCTGGTGATGGCACCGACGGCAAAACAGGCGATCGAGGAGGTCTCGGC
>JAXDPG010000060.1:0-4829 GCA_034668485.1 Sphingomonadales bacterium | reverse complement strand
GGGTCGGCGGCGAGATGCTCGGCCCCGGCCCGGTCGAGCTCGATTCCGAAGAAGCCGGCGAGGCGCCCCAGCCCTGCCGCCGGCGCGGCGAGGAAATCGTCGAAGTCGAGCCATATCGCGCTCCCCTCCGGCAGCCGCTCCGCCGCGGCGGCGAGGCTCGCCATCTCGGCGGCCCAGGCCATCGCCACCCGCTCCCCCTCCCCCATCTCCCACAGCCGCCAGGCGTCGCCGCCGGCGGCGCGGTGGAGCCGCTTCAGCCTGCCCCGGGCCGTCGCCGCCAGCTCAAGGCGGCTGTTGGGGCCGGCGAGGATGGTCTCCACGTAGCGGTCCGGCCGGGCGTAGAGGAGCAGGGCGCGGGAGCCGGCCGGGACGAGGTCGGCGGCGATGTCGCTGACGAAGCTGGTCGCCTTGACCAGCGCCCTCTGCTCGGGCCGGAAGGTGCGCGAGAGCAAGGCGGCGAGGACGTCGAGGCGGCCCGGGATCGAGGCCGGGTCCCACAGGGCCTCCGCCTCGCCGCGCTCGCCGAGCCGCTCGGCGAAGGTTCGAAGGATGAGCGGCTCGCGCAACGCCAGCACGCCGGGCAGCTCGCCGAGCAGCCGCGAGACCAGGGTCGAGCCGACATGGCCGAGATGGAAGATATAGTGGAGGTCGCGCCGGGCGGCCGGCCCGAAGGCGGCGGCGAGATGCCAAAATTCGACGCCGTGGCGGGCCCCGTCCGGGTCCAGCGAGCGCTCGTCGAGGAAGGCCGAGTCGCGATAGTCGGCCTCGCTCTTCTCGACGAGGAGGACCCGGTCCGTCGCCGGGTCGAGGAGGTGGGGGAACCAGAGCGGCGTCGCCGCCAGCGCCCCCGCGTTAAGGCTCGCGGCCGTGCTCATGCCCGCCCGCTAGCCGGGGCAGGGGGCGACGCGCAAGCGGTGCCGCTTGTGCGGGCGGCTTGCGCGGGCCCGGGCCTTGCCGCAATATCGCCGCGGCAAAGAGCATGAGGAATGTCATATGCGCGGGTGGGTGATGGCGGTCGCGGCGGCGGCACTGGCGGTTCCGGCGGCGGCTCCGGCCGCGAAGTCGTCCAGGCCCCAGCAGCGGCCCGAGGCGTTCGAGGCGCTGGTCCGCTGCCGGGCGCTGGGCGACGACGCCGCGCGCCTTCGCTGCTTCGACGCCGCCGCGGCGACGCTCCAGCAGCAGGCCGAGAATCGCGACCTCGTCATGGTCGACCGCAAGACCATCCAGGAGACCAAGCGCGGCCTGTTCGGCCTCGACATCCCCAACCTTAATCCGTTCGGCGGCGGCGGCGACGACGGCGTCGAGGAGATCAAGTCGATCGACTCCACCGTCCGCTCGGCGACCCGCGACGAGACCGGCCACTGGATTGTCACGCTCGAGGACAACAGCATCTGGGCCCAGACCGACAATTACCCGTTCGCGGTCGACCCGAGGCGCGGCAACAAGGTCAAGATCGTCAAGGCCGCGATGGGCAGCTACATGATGCGGGTCAACGGCCAGCCGGGGGTGCGGGCGAAGCGGCGGATTTGAGGGGCCGCGCAATTCGGTGACAGTCCACTTAATTCGGTGACAGTGCACTTAATTCACTTAATTCGGTGACAGTGCACGTAATTGCCGGTCGCGGGTGCGGCCGGCCGGGCGCGCACTTCCTCTGCCGCGCCGCTATCACAAATAGTGCACTGTCACCGTATTACCCGTGTAATCCGGTGACAGTGCATTCAATTCGCTCTCCACCGCCGGTGCGCGCGCCGCCTCGACGGCAATTGACAGTGCACTTGATTGCCGCCCGGGTCCGGCGGGTCGAGGGCGACTTTCTCTGCTGCGCTGGTTTCGACAAATTAGAAAAAGTGACTGTCACCAGTGACAGTCGCCAAGCCCCCATTGCGGACATTGCCATCCGCGCGCACACCTCTCGCCGGAAGGACGATCGGACCGGGCCGTTCCGGCTTGAAATCCCGTCTGCATGGAGGATGCTGTGCCCAGAGAGGATCAGTTCATCCCTGAGTTGATCGTCAGCGATGGGGCAGCGGCGCTCGATTTTTACGCGTCCGTCTTCGGAGCAACCGAGGTCCACCGGATGCGACAGCCCGGGACGGACAAGCTCATCCATGGCGAGTTGTCCCTCGACGGGCACAAGCTCTTCGTGTGCGACGAGTTCCCCGCCGATGAGGGCGGCACCTGCAAATCGCCGGGGACGCTTGGCGGAACCGGTGTCCGCATCACCCTCCTGGTGGACGATGCCGACGCAATTGTCGATCGCGCGGTGGCCGCCGGCGGACAGGTTCTTCTGCCGGTCCAGGACATGTTCTGGGGTGGCCGCTATGGCAAGATCCTCGATCCCTTCGGCCATGAATGGGGGATCAATCAGCAACTCAAAGAGCAGAGCGTTGAAGAGACCGAGAGAGAAGCGGACGCCTATTTCGACGGGCGCTGACCTTTTGCCGGCTTTCCTTCAGAGACTCCAAGCCTCTCAACAACCGCGCTTTGCTTGACCGTGTTCAGCCGCCGGAATCTCCGGAGCGCGAGGCCGATCGGTAGCTCGGATATCATGTGGGCTCCGGCGGCGTGATGGGTGGACGTGGTCAAGGGCAGGCGGGTCGGTTCCTTCTGTATTTCGTCTTAAACCGGTGACAAGCGCATGGCGGATTCAGACATTGCGCGGGCCAACGCCGCTATGCGAAAAGCGGAATTGGGCGTGGTCCATTGGTTGGGCACGGAGCTCCAAACTCCGCCAAGTCGGTTCGATTCCGACCGCCCGCTCTACCTAAGCATGACCTCCGGCGAGCCGAAGTGACCTGCATCTACTGCCCTTCGACCGGACCGTTCACCGACGAGCATGTCGTTCCGGCCGGGTTGGGTGGAGATGACAAGGACTGGCTACTGAAGGACGTCGTGTGCGGCGTCTGCAACACGACGATATTCTCCCCGCTCGAGACCAAGGTCATGCGTTCGTCTCCGCTGGCGATTGCGCGCCTGTTCCTCCAGAGCCGATCGCGGAATCGCGGTGGCAAGACGACGGCGCCGTCGATCCAGGCTCCCGTCAGCTATTTCGACGACGCCGAGACCGGCCTGCTGTTGGAGCAGGAGCTCCGAGGCCGAGGGCAACCCACGGTCTTTCCGCAGGTCATCGTCGTCCCGCCGAACCAGGTGACCGTCACCGCGACCGACGTCCCGAGCGCGAACCAGCTGGTCGACGAGCTGGGCTCGCTCCCCGATCTGCTGACGATCTGCGTGAAGGAGCGCGATGGACCGGAGGTCCGCTTTCATCTGTCGCCGCTGACCTGGCAGAACAACCGCTACTCGGTCGGCGAGGCCGCTGGGCAGGCCAAGGCGCCGCGTGACGTGATCTGGCTCGAGCCTCTGGAGCTCCCGGCAACCAATCCGGCCGCGACGCTCACACCCCGCGTGTTCCGGCGAACGAACGGTCCGCTCGTATGCCGGGCCGGGAGCGTCGACGACGCGGCGCGCCTACTGACCTTCATTCGCACCAACCATTCGGATTTGATCGTCCCCGCCGGAACGCCCGCCACCAGCACCGTTACCCCGGGCATCCATTTCCGTCAGTTGATGGATGCCGCCGCATATGACCGCGTGCTCACTAAGATCGGAATCAACCTTTGCGCACATCTTTTCGGCCCCGACGCGGTTCGAACGGCCGCCTTCGACGCCGCCCGCGACTATGCGAGGACGGGGGACGGTGGCGTCAGGCGGTGGCCGATCGAGGTCGCCAAGGCATCCACGGATCGCTTTCCTCGTCTTCCGAATCATCACCTGATGGTGGTGACGGTCAATCCGCCGAGCGCTGAGCAGGCTGGGCATGTGGCCGTGCTGATGCAGTTCTATGGCGGCCCCATAGAGGCGCTTATCGTGGCGGAGGGCGACACCGGAATTCCTGACTGTCCGGATCCGATCTTCGTGGTCGTCGACTATGAGGCGAACGTGATCAGCAAATTCTCGATGGAGGAGTTCGCCATCTTCGCCATCGCCAGCCAGGCTAGCATACCGTTTTTCGATCCGGAGCCGAGCGGCAACGCCTGAGGTGGCTCTTTCGGCAGCCTCATGCGAATACCGAATGACTGGCCACGCGAGCTGCTATTTGCCGCAGCACCTTCACGAGCAGCGCCGACTGGCACGAGGTTTTGGAATTACGGTGACAGTGCACTTAATTGGGCGGTCGCAGGTCCGGTAAACGGGGCACGAACGACCCTGCCGTGCCGTTTCTTATTTGGTGCACTGTCACCGAATTACGCCCACCGAATTACGCCCTTTTCAGCCCGGATTTGGCCAGGCGCCGGGGCATTCACCACGTCCCGGCCTCGACCCTCGCCCGGCGCTCGAGCTCCGCCTCGCTCGGCGCCCCCGTCGCCAAGCTCCCCGGCTCGACCGGCCCCGCGGGCTCGTAGGCGGCGATGACGGTGCCGCCCGGAGTCAGCTGGTGCTCGACGAGGCGCAGTGCGCCCGGCGCCGTGCCGGGGCCGAACAGGCGCTTGCCGGAGCCGATCAGGACCGGGAAGATCATCAGGATCAGTCGGTCGATCAGGCCGGCGGCGAGCAGCTGCGGGTAGAGGGTCGAGCTGCCCTGGACGACGAGGTCGGGGCCGTCGCCCGCCTTCAGCTCGGCGAGCGAGTCGAGGCTGGCGAGGCGGTGGCTGTTCTGCCAGCCGAGCGGCCGGTCGCCGCGGGTCAGAACATATTTCGAAGCTCGGTCGAAGCGCTGGCCGATCCCGTCCGGCTCGTCGGAATTATAGGGCCAGTAGGCCGCGAAGATGTCCCAGGTGCGGCGGCCGAGCAGCAGGTCGAAGGGCGGGGCGAAGAGCTTGTCGATCCGC